>JADKJZ010000005.1 GCA_016720805.1 Gemmatimonadota bacterium
AAACAACGCAACCAGGAGTTCCTGCCCGAATCGCGGTTACAATCAAATCACGTTGCAACACCCGATTCCTTGTGTCACAGCCATCGGAGTCTTCCTGACTCCAAGCCTGGCCGAATTGATCCCGGGCATACCCTGACTTCGGCGCACGACCCTTGACGGGGATGGCGCTCAGCGCCTCCGCAGCTCCCGGCTGGAGGGTTTGACCGGATAAACTGGTCGGAGTCGACGCGCCCACGAACAGGAAGAGCGCCAACCAAAGTCCTTTCTCAATACCCCCGTGGCCAATCTTCGTTGTGGCCAGCGTGCGATTGCGGGCCGATGCCCATATGAGCCACGCGGTCGAGGGCATGACTTTCCGAGCGCTCGGCATCAGCCGCACCTGGACGAAGTTAGACACGGTGGTCACGTAGCCAGCCGTATGGCGATTCTCCGGCCGAGTGCAACGGCACCGATTGAATGTTGTTTCTAGGAAGTCGACGCGGCTAGATGCGCTCCCCTTTTCGTACTTCTCAGGCGGCTGAGCTCTCCAACTACCAAGACAGGCATAGTGAAAAGTACAATGCGGAGCCAAGTTCCGAGATCGAGGGGGGTTGTACGGAACAGGCTGCCTCCGAAGTTGACGATGGCGACCTGACCGATGACGATGACTGCCACAATTCCTAAAAAGAATCCGTTGGCACCCAACCCACTGAGCCCGCTTCGATCAGTTCCAAACGCCTTAGCGTTAAAGATATTCCAGGCCTGCAGCATGACGAACGTGGTAAAGAAGATCGTCAAGCGCTCAAGTTCCGTGCTCCCGCCGAGAAATGGCGATTTCAAGAGAACCACCAACACAACAAGGAAAGTAAGGCCGGTTCCGAAGATCCTGCGCGCCATTGCACCGCTAACAATGAAATCATCTGGGTTCCGCGGCATGTTAAGCATGACACGGTCATCCGGAGGTGCCGTGGCAAGTGCAAGCGCGGCAAAACTATCCATGATCAGGTTTACCCAAAGCATTTGCGGGACCGTCAGCGGTAGTTCGACGCCAATGAAAGGGCCCAGAAAGGCGATGCCGCATGCAGCCACGTTGATAGTCAACTGGAACAGGATAAAGCGCTGGATATTGATATACAGCGATCGGCCCCACTTTACAGCCGTCGCAATCGACGCGAAGGAATCGTCAAGGATGATGATGTCACTCGCCTCCTTTGCGTACGCAGTGCCTGCACGGCCCATGGCGATGCCCACGCGCGCGTAGTTTAACGCCGGCGCGTCATTTGTCCCGTCGCCCGTCACAGCCACAACTCCGCCCCCTGCCTCCAACGCCCGGACAAGCTTCAGCTTATCATCCGGGCGGGCGCGGGCGAGGATGCGAAGGTCGGACGCGACCCCTATTGCTTCGTCCTCGCTGAGCGCCGCGAAGTCCAGCCCCAGCATCGCGCGACCAGGAACTTGTTCATCCGCTGGGCCCCACAGTCCGATCTGGCGACCGACTTCCTTGGCAGTCTCTATGTTGTCGCCTGTGACTATCTTGACGTGAATCCCTGCAGCCTGCACTTGTGCGACGGCGCCCGGGACGTCGGCGCGGACCGGGTCCGTGATTGCAACAAAGCCGAGCCACGTGAGGGCGGATGAGGCGTGCTGCTCTGGAAAGTCGGTAGCATTGGCCCCTGGAACAACGCAGTACGCGAACCCAAGCGTGCGCATAGCTCGCACTTCATAGGACGCAATTTCGCTACGGAGAGATGATCGCGCCTGATCTGTCATGGGCACTCGCCCTCCAGCGGTGACATGATCCACGCAGCGGGCAAGCACGATGTCGGGGGCGCCCTTCACGTGTAGTACCAGGTCCACCTCCTCGGCGGCCGGGCGGCCGAGCGTGGCCATGTATTTGTACTCAGTGGAGAAGGGCTGCTGGGCGATCAGGTCAAATGATGTACGAACGGTGCCATAATCGATTCCTATCTGCTCGCGCAGCCAAAAAAGCAGCGCTCCTTCCGTCGGATTTCCTACGACCTTGGCCCGACCGTCAGCATCCTCTCCAAGGTGCGCTGTAGCGTTCACAGCCAATGCGTTATGGAGCAGGCTCCGATCCTGGCTCACCTCGTCGACAAAGGGGAATATTGCTGCGTGGACTCGCATCTCGTTGCGAGTGAGCGTTCCGGTCTTGTCCGAGCAAATGTGCGTTGCGGCTCCAATCGTCTCGGTCGCATCGAGGCGCTTCACAAGACAATTTTGCGCAGTCATACGGCGCATATTGAACGCCAGGGAAAGCGTGGTGGCGAGGGCGAGTCCCTCGGGCACCGCGACGACGACGATGGTCACGGCAATCATGAAGTAGTCAAGCACTACCTTGGCGGCGTCAATAGGGATCCACACGGCAGTAACTGGAGTGTTGCTTGCCATCGCAACAATCAGGGCACCGACACTGGCGACAATGGCGCCACCGATCAGCAGGCCCAACCACGTGCCCCAGCCGGCCTCAAGCCATGGAGGTAGTTCCCGTTGCCGGCCAGTCAATTCAAAGAAATCGAATACGATCGGAATCCATATTGGTGCGAGCATCGTCGCGAGACCGATGAGCAGGAAGGGGATGGCGGTCCACTGTAGCGGAGTCATTGGGAGCCCCCCCAGCAGGAAGCCGCGCCCGATGAGTGCCAGGAAGGTGAGGCTGGCGATTCCGAATCCGATCACCCCGATCCATTTCGAGAGGCGTTCTAACTGCTGATCTAGAGGACTCTGCTCTCCCGTCTCTTCGGCTGCCGCGCGTGCCGTGCGACCGACCTCGGTCTGGTCACCAACTTCGGAGATTACCATCCGCCCCGACCCAACCACGAGCATGGTGCCGCGGTAAAGCCGGCTTGGCGAGTAGGTTCCGGGCTCAGACCCTTCGGTAGTCGAGAATTTCGGAACCGGCAGTGGTTCCCCGGTGAGGGAGCTCTCGTTCACCAGCATCGAGATGGACTCGAGGACGTCTCCGTCAGCGGGAACTTCAGCCCCTTGATTCAAAAGGACGACATCGCCAACCACGATCTCCTGTCGCGTTACTTCGGTGACGTGCCCGTCCCGCATGACGGGAATGAGGACGTCGTCACTGCTGCGATTCAGGACGTCAAATTCACGGCGTGCGCGGTGTTCGCTGAAGAAGGCCAGGCCAGTCGCGAGAAGCACCGCACACATAACTCCAACCCCTTCGCCGTATCCGCTCCCGCGTATGATTGCAATCGAGAAACTGATTGCAACGGCAAGGAGGAGGATCCGAATGACCGGGTCTTCAAAATTTCCGAGATAGAGCTTCCACCAGGCCTCACGCGGCGGCGGTGTGAGGACGTTCTTGCCATGCCTCGCCCGACTTTCGGAAACTTGTTCGGAGGACAACCCGGTGACACGAGATGCTGATGGCGCTGAGGCCATGCGTACTCCAACGTGACAAGGGTGAAAGAACTAGAACCGAACTAGACGACTTGAAGCCCCCTTCCGGTATATCAAGTACAGCTACCGGTTCGGAATGGCTTCGTAGGCAGGCTATTACGTCCACATTTTGAGATCGGTCATCGGGTGGGCGCCACCCTAGAGGTTCTGCCTGGTCGCCGAGACGGCTCGCGGCACCGCCTCGACGACATTCATGGGATGAGTGGCAAATCGGCACATCTGCTAGCTCTCAAGCAAGCTGCGCGTCGAGAATATCGGAACCAATGACAGGAATGGACTCAGGAACCGGATGGTCTCGGCTAGGCTCCGTGCGTTTGTGGCTAGAATCGGACTTCGATTCTCCGGTTCCTCGCGCGTCCACTGGCTGTGTCGTTGCTCGCTATCGGGGACTCGGCACCCTTTCCGGAAGCATCGACTCGGGCCACATCCACGCCTTCAGTTGCCAAGTACACCTTGAACGCTTCGGCCCGTCGCACCGAGAGGGCCAAGTTTGCCTGCGGATCGCCGTCACTGCTCGCGTGACCGGTTATTGAGACACGAGCGTTCGCATTCGCCGCAAGGTAGGTCTTGATTTCGGCAACCACGTTCGCCGGGACGAAGCTCAACCAACGACGAATTCGGCCCAAAGTATGCCGGGATGAGTACGCCATCCGCAGTGCGCCTCGGTCCATCCGCAACGCCCCCTGCTCCAGGTGTTCCGAGCGGGGCAGACTGGGTTGCGGTCCTACTAGCCGTCCTGGGCGTTCCTTCGGGTTTTACGCCGGAAGTAGCCGCACTCACCGATCCGTCGATCGACTTTGTGGCGCTCGGACGGCGGACGGCCGATTTATCATTTGACGTGGCAGAATCTCCGCCGCTCGGAGATGAGGAAGGCGTCGCTGCTGCCGCTTCTGCCGTTGCTGGAGCAGTACTAGGCAGTCCCGCGGCCGGTGGGGTTGTCACTGGCGATGGTGCCCCCGCCACTCCAGCACTGTCGGCCCCACCTGCACCCACGGCAAGATTACCTCGCAAACTTGAATCCCCGGCTGTCTCTGTGGCAGGGGACCCCGACCCGCCGTCTGCGACTCGCGGGCGACCAAAGAAGAACCAACCCGCGCCTGCCAAGAGGACGGCAGTCCCGAGTATGAAGGCGCCGCTGCGCTTCCGTTCAGTGGCGACGGGCCCAACCCGGTCATCACCGCCATTGGGTGCCGCTGCGCCTCTCCCTGTTGATCCTACACCGCCACCCTTGGCCAGATTGATTTCTTTCCCTGCGCTGTCGCCCTTTGCAAGGTTGAAATCCTTACCGCTCCCTCCGCCTTTGTCGAGATTGAAGCCCATTATCGTGTCCGGGTTTAGGGGTACGTTATGTGTAGATGCTCATCAGTTCGCCCAGGCTTCCGCTGTGACCTCGTCCCATCGCCTCGAATTGCCATGATATTCCATCTCGGTAGAGGCGGCCAAATTCGACAGCATCCTCATCTCCGAAGCTCTCCTTCAGGTCGTAGCGTGCCAACTCCATGTCGTTCGACTCATTGAGAATGCGAATGTAGCAATCATCCACCATACCGAAATTTTGCGCGAGGGTACGCCGGTCCTTGTTTGTATCGTTGGGGTATTTGCAGATGGTGACGCAGATAATGATCTGTTCAACGGCTGCACTGACCCGTGGAAGGTTGATGAGCATATCCTCTTTGTCGTCCCCTTCACCGCTCCTGCGCCCGTCCGGGTCATCGATTGCGCCAAGAATCGCGCGGTCATCCGAGACAGGCCTGAACAGGCCTTTCTCCTTGGTGTCTTCGATCCCGTTCCCCATGTTAACTTGGCCATAAAAGACAAAATGGCTGTCAGAGGCGATTTTGAACGTCTTTCCAATCGCGAACGCTGAGACGTCAAGGTCAAAGTCCGGGCCGCCTGGTTCTTCATTCGGAGACCAGCCCATCCCAATTCGAACGGTCTGTAACCCAGGTGCCGCCTTTGAGAGATCAAATCGATCCCCCTTCTTCAAGTTGAAGCTTCCCATGGCCACCCATTCCCCGGCTAAGTGTAGAGTCCCACTAACGCTTCCAACCCGCCACCGAATGCATCACCCATCGCTTCAAACTTCCACTCGCGTTCCGAGCGATAGAGGCGCCCAATCATCATCGAGTCGGCATCCCCAAACTGTTCTGTAAGTGTGAAACTGCAGATCTCCTCGTCATTCGACATGTTCACGACTCGAATGGCCGCGTTGCGCACATTCCCGAAATTGTGGCCCCGTTCTTCCGCCTCGTGAATCGTCACCGTAAAGAGAATCTGTTCCACCTGGCTCGCGACTTTGGCTAGATCAACTTGGATGACCTCATCGTCACCTTCGCCCGCCCCGTCACGATTGTCACCCATATGCTCCACGGCGCCGTCTTCGCTAACGAGGTTGTTGTAGAAGACGAAGAACTGTTCACTCGGTACTTTGTTCGTAGTGCCGAGCATGAACACTGATGCATCACAATCCGCTGGTTTGCCGTTGACGATCGTCTTATCCCAGCTGAGGCCAATGTGTATCTTCTGGAGGCCTCGTTTGGTTAAGTCGATCGGTTGCTTCTTCCGTAGTTCAATGGACATTATCACTCCGCGAAAAGAGAGTTATTCTCCGCTGCCCTTCTTTTTCTTAGTCGGCTTGCGCCTCGCTGGTGCCCGGGCGGGTTGCTGCTGGTTAGTTAGAGCCGGGGGAGGAGCGGGTTGAGCTCCTGGATCCGATGGTGTGTCTGGTTTTACGACGGCTTTTGTACTCCGCTTGCCCGGAAGAGGGGGAGGGGCGGGTGTTTGAGTTGACGGCCGTGGCAGTCGACTCACCCTAGATTCCTCCCGAGATTCAACTCGGTCCGGGAGAATCTCTTCCTTGCGCTTTTCAGGACGTCCGACCGGGGGCAGTGGTGGACGAACCGGAGTATTACCACGCATGGGCGGGTGAATAGGCGGCATTGGTGGGGCTGGCACCTTCGCACCCTCACTACTACGGCCGCCTGCTATTCTGATTTCTCTTGACGAAGATCCATGAAGCGGTGGAAGCGGAGGTGGCGCAGGCGGCCTCGGCGGGAGTGGGGGTGGAGTGACTCGAACCTCGCGGGTAGCAGTGGCCCCACCAGAGGCTGGTTTCGTCGTGACCGTGATCTTGATCTCCACCCGCTCTTCACTACCGACAATTTCCTGATCAGAAAGCGCAAAGATCCCGCGGGACAGTAACTCAACGAAGTTATCGAATGGAGGAATCACTTTGGTGGCGCCGAATTCCCGCTCGAAGGACTTCACGAATTCAGGCGAGCCAACCGATATCCCATTAAGCACGATCTTCTCAGTGCGCATCATGGAAGAACAGTTGGATACGAACGACTGGAATCGGAACGCGATGTACTTCAGAGAGCCTGCTGCCATTTGCTCAAGTTCGCGGCGGTCGACAATGACGCGGGCCTTGCAGAAGTCTAGCAATTCAATCACAACGTCTAGTTGATCATACTCGAACCGGTTTATTTCAACCGCTGCCCTCTTGTGAAAGCGCTTGATTTCCTCCTCAAGCAACAACGGATCGAGGAGGATTCGGGATGAGCTGCGCTTGGCAGCCTTCTGCACAAGCAGCTTTGCAAGGTCTCCAACACGGAAGTCTACTCCCTTCCCGATGAGGACCTCTGAAGCGCGCTTCACGATCGCACCATCACATTCGAGATAGTGAAAGCGCATATCTCCAAAGGAGGGTTCGACTATCGCGATGTTGCCTTTGGACGGAACGACTGCCTTCCGCTGCAAGCTCTTAACAAACGCCGAATGGTAATCCGTCGGATTCTGGAGAGCGTACCCATCACCTGCAAAGAATTCACGCAACCTGTCCTGGGCGTCGGGGTGAATACCAGGAACAAAGCAGAGGTGCACTGGTATCGCCGCTTCCATGTCAATGAACTGATCGAACGCCCTCATCCGCTCAGAATACGCGGCCTTCACCTTCTGGCTCACGTCTTGAAGCAATTGGATTGCCGGAATCTCTAGGTCGAATCGCCGAAAGGTCTGCTGCTGATCACGAATGATGGCGTAGAAGTCACCGAACGCGGAGCCGTCCTTGGCTTCATACCGCTCCCTCGCAAAGTCGTCATTTCGTACGTCGCCACCACTTACGAAAAAATAGAGCAACGGCTTCTGTGTCTCGCCAATCGTCAACACCTCCCATGCACTCTCATTCGGGAGAATAGTGCCGACGAAATGGTCCTCAAAAAATATGATGGCGAGCGCTGTATTCATCGATGTATTTATTGACCAAAGAGCTTTGGAGAAAGGACGGTATCCAGGAAGCACATACCTTCCAGGATGATTATTGGCGCCTCAAAATCGAATTTGCTTTGGTCTTCGCCGCCGCCCTGCGCTCTTAGAGTCTCGAGTGCCTTCCGCGCCAGTCGATAGTCGGGAATGTTATCAATGTATGCCTTTAGCCTCATTCCACGAAGATCCTGATCAAGTGTTGGCATATTCACCCCGAAGTATTCTCGCGTGAACTGCCGGAAGATCTGTGCGAAGTCGCCAAATCTCTTAAATTCCTGCGGCGTGGCGAACTGATTGCCGAAGTGTTGGAGGAAGCGTCCCTCTACGGGGGCCAACTCCTCAATTGGGGCGCCATTGTACGTGTATCCCTCCTCACCGATCAGCTCCGCGATGGGTTCCGGAGTCGTCTTGATTACGCGGGAGGCCGCCAAACCGAAGGACACCTCTGCCTTCACATGCTTAGCGCTGGTTGGCCTGATTTGTAGACCAATCTTGTGTTGCCGCGCCTGAGGTCCGTAGCCGGAGAAAAAGCATGCTTCGAAGTAGTCAAGTGCGGCTGCCTCGTTCACTGCGGGCAGCCAGTCAAACATTCTACCACCCTTTCCGAAGCAGCCAATCATGACGTCGGTAAACGTACCGAAGTAGTCTCCCGGGTTTTCCTCCTGCGTTTGGCGGATGCGGGATGCCAACTGGCCCGCATAAAACATTATCAAGCCCGTCATGAAGGCGTTGAGCGTGAATAGTTCAGGGCAATCAGCCGCAATGCTTCGATAAAAGTCAGCGAGTTGCCCTTCGGCATTCAATCTGTCTACGATCTGATTGTAGTAGTAGCTGGCGGTGTTCCCGTTCAGCCGATCGGGTGGCACAGTGATTCCGTGGATGCTTAAAGTTCTCTTTCGACAGAAGGACCTCAATACATCCTGAAACTTTGGAGACTTTCGGGTTGCGTCAGCAAGCCTGCCTGCAGCAAGCCTGATCGATCCTTCCTTGATGAGAGTCTCGCTGAAATCATCCGGACGATCAGATGTCCTATCCTTCTTCTGAGCAATGCAGAGAATGTCCGTCGTCGAGCCACCTACATCGAACCCAATAATGAGACCTCGCTGATCTGCCTGAAAGCCGACGTCGAGGGCATGCTTGCAGACTGAAGCGGCTTCCGTCTGTGCCTGAAGCTCAAGCGGACTTCTTGATCGCGCCCCAAGTGTCGCTACTTTGGCGTTCCCATATTCTCTTTCTGTCGCTTCGAGTGGGTTGAGGGTGCCAACCGCTAGCCACAACTGCTGATAGTGCGTCCGCGTGGGACTGCTCATGGCAGATGGATATGCCCAGACCAGCGACTCGGGATACCTCTCAAGCTCTAGGAGTTCGGCATAGGTGCACAGCCACAACACCTTGAGGAGTCCTTCCTTGTAAGCGTTCTCCTTCTTGTCATGACTCCACTTCATATTGAACTTGATGTAGCTCGGCTGGTTTGTGAATTGCACGGTGTATGTAGAATCCGTAGCTTCCACGACTGGAATGTTGCGCTCGAAGACCGGGAAGCCTCCCTTGATTGCGGCAGCAAGTGCGATACTGGGATCAACGTCTACACCGGGCACACGACATTCATCGTGGGTCATGATCATTGACTTGATCAAATTGCTTGCTGTTTCTTCGTTTTGGAAGAAGAACACTTCACTTGGTGTCGCAGAAACTTTTGTGTTGTTCGCAACATCTGACCCCAGCAGACCAAGACGCCTATTCTTGAATTCGACCAACTTGGGGTCTTGTCCTGCCTCAGCATAGCTGATGCAAATGTTGTTGCTCCCGAAATCGAAGCCCACACGGACCCCTGTCAAATTGCGGGAACGATTGCGCAGGTCCTTGAGGGTATTTCGATCGCCAGAAGTCAGACTACGGAAGACAACGTACCCTGAACACTTGTTCTTAAACTGCAACTCCACGCCCTTGAATGGTTCTGCACTCTCGTAGATTTCATACTTCAGGTCGGTCGTGCCGACCTTGTTGATATCGTACTCGACGACGATTGCGGCCTGATCCTCTTCCGCCACCTTCTTGCCGTTCACGGCGATTTTCCGAAAGCGGTAAGCTCCAGGCTGCTCGTCCACCAGGAGATTGAACCCGACCTTGTCAGCTCGAAGAGGGTAGGCCTTGAGCTCAGGTCCGTTGTGGGGTAGTTCGGAGTACAGGTAGTACTGCTTCCAGATCTTGGATACGAAATTCGGCCAGCACAGAATTCGCTGGCCTTCAATTCGTACTGGCTCCTTGAAGCTCTTTGTGAATGAAGTTGCGTTCCCGTTGACATCGACTTGCAGCGTCACCTGGAGCGACTTTGATGCCATGTCAAAGATGCCCGACATATAGGACCTGATGTCACCACCACTCTGGAGCAGCCCGCCGAGATTGTCTTGGAAGATTGCCAAGCCCTTCTCCGACAGCGGAATCGAGAAGTACTTGTCACCCTTGTCGGATGGTACCTTGAGGAGGTGGACTCCGGCGGATGCGGCTTCTGCGTCATCGTTGAAGATGATCTCTGCGACAGTACTTGTATCCGGGTTCAAGAGAAGTTCGGCCAATTCAACTTCAACGGGGCTGACACCATCGCTCAGTTGCAGTGTTGACTGATCGCCGGAAATTCTCCCTCCCCACCCATACAGTGTGGTCTGGAAGTTGAAGAGTCGATCAAAAGGCGCCGAGAACTTCTTCAAATTTGGGGCGATCGCCTTCTTGTCGAAGTCGAAGCCCTTTCTTGTGGCATATGCCTCGATGTCAGTCATCCACCGCGTGAGGAAGACCTCAACCCTACTGACCGATGGCTTCCGCTTCGTAAAGTGAGACTTATAGTCGTCCATCGACCGAACAATGTGAGCAACATAGGCGTAGAGCTTCTCTACCTCTTCGTGCGTGAGATTCGCCCGCAAGGGATCCGTGAACTTCTTCGTGATTTGGCTGTAGAAGCCCTTCTTTGTGTTGATGTCGTAACTGGGGGCGGTGAATAGGAGCGCCTCGGGCGCCGTACCCCCGATCACAAGCCCGTTGTAGCGGATGATGTAGAGAAAGGGCTTCGCCCTCTTGGTAGTGTCCGTTTGTTCGTGCTGATCACACCACAGCTCCGCATCATCAAAGAGCATGTTCCCGAAGGCGCCCTTGGGTTCATACATATTGGTCGTCTCGCCCTTGTCCCGACCATCCGAATACTCAAGGCGTACCTTTTCGACCGTTATGGGTTGATTGTCGAGGGCGAGGCATGCCACTAGCCCTTTCCATTCGTCCTGAAGTGTTTTGTAGAAGGCCAGCAGTCCACGCAGATCTTCACCGGCCTGGGCGACGTAACTGATGGCATACTTGAACATGGCCGGGCGTGCAAAGGGAGTTGGAATGCCCGAAATCAGCCTGTTCAACTCTTCACTGCTTTCAATGTTTACGTCTGGTGTGACAATCCCGGAAATGAACATGTCAGGAGCCTGGAGCTTATTCCAAGCATACTCCGACCCAGCGGCTTGCCCATGGCTCGTGGTAATGACGAGCGGCTTCAGGTGTTTGGTTCCAGACATAGTGATTTCGCTCAATTGTGGAGAATGTTGAACAGCTTCGTCAACGTGTTATACGCGTGGCCCAGAAACCGCTCATTGAGACGCTCCACTTTCTGCCTCTCAGCAGAGGGCCGAACTGATTGGTCGTCTTGGATCACCTTGCGGAATTCGTCGTAGGGATCACCGGAGCCAAGGCCGAACTTTCCTTTCCTCGCGAACTGGTGCGCTTCATCGGAAAAAATCTTGCCAAAATGGAAGTCTCGGAGTTGCTTCGCGTTTCCGCTTAGAGCGTCCGTGTGAAAGAGGAATGGCCCATTGACACTCTGGCGCACCTGAAAGAGCCAACCAGGGACCACACTCGACGCGGTGAAACTGAAAGCGAATGACTTGAGGTACTCGTCAAGATCCTTGGCGTCATCGAGAGGAAGGTTGATGTAATCAGGAATTCCAAACGTCTTGAATTTCTTGATGAGATTGTCCGTACCATTCTGTCCCTCCCCGGCCCTTTCTCGATTGATTACGATATGGGCCAACGCCAGGAGAGCACCGGCACGATTCATGAAGTCCTTTGCATGCTCGTTTCCGACAAAATCTTGAAAGTCGAACAGAAACGCGTCGTTCTGCCAATCAGCGGAACGGTACACGATGTCGTGTTGTTCCTGGCTTCCGACGCGGTTGAAGAAGTCATGAGCCGCCGCGGCACACAACAGTTCCGTGATGTGGGCGGGGTTTTTCTGCTCGTCGCCGCCCGTGACCGTGCGGCTTGAGGTGTCACCCATGGAAAAATTCGTTTGATGCGGCCAGCCAACGTGGTACATCAGTTGGTAGGTCTTCTTAACTGTTTCATCGTCGTCATAGAACATCAAGGCCGCTTGACTGTTCCTGGAGAAGTTGTTGGAGTCAGCAATAATCTTCTGTTCCTTACGCTGAGCTGCGTCAGGAACATTGAAGTTGAAGTACTCGGTGAGCAGGCTGCAACCAAATCGCGCATCGGGATGGATCCGCGCATTCTTATCACGAATGCGCAGGGCATCATCGAGTGCGCGGGGTAGCACCGGAATGGAGGAGGCCCCTGTTCCGCCAAAAATGGAACCGAAGATGAAGACCCTCGCACGCTCCTCGGCTTGATAGATTTTGTTGATGAAGTCGAGAAGGGACTGATCTGCTTTCCCCGCATGGCCGTCCCGCACCTTTCTGGCCGCATCAACAATACAGTGATACATGAGATGCGAACCAAGATGGGTCTGAGCGCGGTATCCATGGTTGAGCTTGAACTGCTGGACATCCTTGTCAAAAAAGAGATCCGATAGTGCCTGATTGTCTCGCCGAGTCTCTTCGCTGCCACTATTCAGGCCGCTGATCAACTCGTAGGTGAGACGCTCACCGGCATATTCGGGGGCGAACTTATGGAGATTGAGCTTAGCTGAAAAGAACGAATTAGCCGTGGGCTTGCCCTGGTCCATTCCCTTGATGCGAATGTAGCGCTCGATCAGTTGTTCACTCCGCCCCTTATTCCCATTGTTCGTATCGGTATCAATAGAGAGAATATCGATTTCACGATTATCGAACATGCCCATCGCGCACAAATGCGTAAACGCCTCGAGGCAACGCATTCCCGTTCCACCGATTCCGATCACAAAGTACTTGTCTGCAGCCATAGGTAGTGTCGCCAGTGTGATATGTGGCTAACGTCCTGCGGAGAACCAATTGGCAAGCTTTCCCGTTGAGAACACCTTCGTGAGCACGAACCCCACTACTAGATAGGTCAATAGTGCGATCGCGCATCCGGTAGCGTTGATGGTCATAAACTTGGCCTGCAAGTTCGTGGATACTCCCGATGCCACTGCGAATGCGTTGTAGCCAAAGAACGTCGCAAGCATGGCAAAGAGGAGTAGCCAGTAGGAGAGCCGGCGCTTCCCTGGATCCTTGGGCCGTGAGCCTCCTTCGAACTTTATCGAGTGCGCAATCACGACCGCGAGCAGCAGGAATAGCCCCCCAGTAACAGCCCCTGCGATGTACGTGCGCATTGCAAGCGCGTCCAGATCCCTAGGGGTCTTTACTATGACTTGAGGGAGAATCACGAGCAAGGAGCTGAGCATTGTGCCAACCGGGTTTGAGGTAGCTGTGGCCTATCGCGCAATCTTCACGTAGAACGTGTACAGCACTTTACCCTTGATGCTAGCAGTAACGTCTCGTAGTGCTAGACCTACACTGGACCCTAACGAAGGGATCTTGTACCCGCCGCCGTAGCTGAGGGAGAGGACCTCTTCCTGGTCTGAGGAACTCACTAGCGTCGCGGCCGCGACCACAATGTCGATCTGAAACACGGCCGTTCGGGCGTTGCCGGAATAGTCTGGCTTTAACTTGATTCCGACTTCCTTTGTTTCACTATTGTAGACAAAATCGAACATGCTGTCCGTCGGCTCTCCGCGACTGAACGTTGCGACGATTGGCTTGTTCGCCACGGTGTCCTTTTTCCCTGTCTCGACATCCGTCGTGACCTCGGGCGGGGCTTGAGTCGCCGCGTCAAATAGTTGCTCAAGCGGGCCGGAAATGTCGTAGACCTTCATTCCAAAGGTGACGTCCTTTAAAAAGGATACCTTCGAATCCACCCGGACTTTGCTGATAATACGCTTATCCGTTTGACTTGCGTCCTGGTTGAATGCGAGCAAATCCTCGGCATTAAAGTCGTAGTACTCAAAGGCACGCTTCGACGGGCTCGGAGCAAACTCCTGCGGTACGACGTTTTCATTGGCATTGCCCCCGGTTGCTGCTGTGTTATGCGAGACGGTGAATGCACCAGGGTTGTACGCGAAGTGCTTGGTCACGCCCGCGGTTTGATTCCGGTACTGTTCCTCTAGAAATGGAACCACTGACGACGTGAACGCTGTGTCAGATTCAAGGATGCCGCGCGGAGTGAAGACAAGTGTATAGATCCAATTCGGGTATGTCTTGGCGCGATTCTTGTCGAACCAATAGTCTGGTTTTGCGTACTGGGTCGCGAAGATATCAAGCTGGTTGCCAGCGGTTAGCCACTCCTTGAAGTTGTTCTGACCCCAGGCCGATGCATCAATTGGGTGCGGGGCGGGGGAGCCGGGCAGGGATTGCTTGAGTGTTATGTCCTCAACACGCTCGAAGTCGGTCACAAAGAGCGACACGCGGTCCCGGTGAGACACGATTCTGTCGAGCGCTACCTTCAATCGTGATCCTGCATCAACGTAGTTCTTCAGATCCATGAAATTTGCAGCCGGTGACGCGATATCAATCGGCGCTGGCTCCGCAACCGCACCTACGCGGAAATATGTAACGTTGCGACCACCCAAGAAATTCTTGAGTCTGTCATTGATGTCGGCGGTTGCCCGCATCCCTTCGCCCATCCCTGCGGAGTAATCCAGAAAGGCGTCAATCGTTCTTGTGGTCACCGACGGCGTTTCCGGAAAGGCCATCGCATGGTACCGCGTGAGGAGTTCGGCGTCGACGACCATCTCCGGTGGCGGGCAGCCAACAAGAAGAGCGGGTGCGCAGAGCACCGCTCCCAACCTGAAAATTCTGCCACCTAGCAATGCAGCAAACTTCATGATTGTCGCCCCATATCAAGATGGCGAAGTTTGGGACGTGGCGGGACGGCCGCCCATCCCGTAAGACCTGGCCCCACTACTGGCCAATGCAAGTACAGTGTGGCAACGACATCTATCGCCGCACCAGCGAGTTCATCCATCGCGGCGCTCAATGCGCTACATGACTAGTTCTGGGCGGCGATGAAGGCTGTCAAGCGGGGTGGCATACCCGTGGCCCTCTTGGCGAGCATCTCCAAGAGTTGCTTCTCTACCGCGTCGACCTTGCCATCCCCTTCAAGGCGGAGAATTAGCCAGTCCGCTTCACCCTCATCAACTACGCCAGGAGTGCGATCGTCGTCCAGGAGGAAGGAGCAGATCGCCTCAGAAAAGAGCACACCCCAACTTGGGTCATTGTCCGCGCCCGAGCACTTGTTGTTCAATTCGAAGAGGAGGTCCGCTTCTGCTGCATCGATACGCCCGTCTGCATACAAGGCGCCGCGAAGGA
This sequence comes from Gemmatimonadota bacterium, assembly GCA_016720805.1. NCBI lineage: Bacteria > Pseudomonadati > Gemmatimonadota > Gemmatimonadota bacterium. Next base: position 15,273 of record JADKJZ010000005.1, read on the forward strand.
CCGCGACTTCACCTGCATCGATCTTCCCGTCCAGCAAGATGGCCTTGGAGAGTGCATTTAGATCAGTCATCACATTGCTCCCAATCATGGTAAAAAGTGCGCGGCACTCGAATCGTGCCCTTGAAGAACCCAATCGAACTTGGCTGGTCGGCTCATGCTCGTTCCCTTGCAACTCACCGCATCCCCTGCTGACTGATTATTAAGATGCCCCCCGGGAGTGCCCGTCCATAACTCCGAAGGCCAGTCGGATCGAGTAGTGATGCATAGCCTATAGCATCAATATCCTCACGACCATCAGGATCCAGCCCACCGCGATAATGACCGAAGCGAGCTTTCGCGCCACCTGCACCAGCACAAGAAAGATGGTCAACACCGCGAGGTAGCCAAGCGGATCGATCAGGTCGGCCGGTATGGTGATCCCCGGCAACAGCTTTTCAAGTAGCCACCCCAGCAGCGCCCCGATGTAATGGGCAGCCGACGAGGCGAACGTCAGAAGTTGGGCTAGGATCTCACGGGCCGAGGCAGTCACGGCCGGTTTGCATGATCGTGTGACGCTGTACGCACTCTCACCATGAGAGTGGCGGCGCCCACGGAGTCACGGCCAAGGCGCGGGCTCGACCGTAGCATCCCAGATCATCGGGCCCACACGGATCAGGTCGCCAAATCCGGCCGCGCGGACTGTCCCTCGGACCACCACGGTGGTGTTCCTCGCGGGTGGGGCATTGCTGGCCACTACCCAAATCGCATCCTGCCCACGACCCAACCGGAATCCACTAAAGCCGAGTAACTCGATCGGAATTACCTCTCCCACTTCGCCGCGCAGGCGAATTACTTGACCTGCAAACTGATCTGGTGCCGTCATCACCTGATCGATTCCGGTCTCGCCGCGTCGGTTCGCAAACGCCAAGCCGCCGACCACGGCAGCTGCCAGGACCACGAGGACGCCGACGATTGAGAAGGTGCGACCAGGGTGAGACACGAAATGAACCTCGACCGCCCAGGAGCTGTGGTGCGATGGGCGCGCAAATTCGGAATGATCTCGGTGATACTGGCGACGCTGGGGGGACGGCCACCCTGATCCTCCGGGTGCCCGCTTGGCGCCGCCTATCCTAGGATACTGCCGGGTCCCGCTTCCCGAAAGGGGTGGCGGACGTGGCGTCCCATGCACCCCGGAAGCGATCCTCGTCGAGGGGCGCGACGAGGCAGCGTGGAGAGACGACCTAGGGTACCGGCGCGTTGAGCAACCCGTAGCCTTCTTTCCCTGCGCGGAAAGCAATGCGCATCGGGTGGTTGTAGACGAAAGAATCGATCGCCGTGCGGACGACGCCGCCGCCCACCCAGTGACGGCTGTCCTGGTTTGGGGATTCCTTGGTTCCATAGCTCATATCGGTGCCGCCTTTCTGTTCGGAGGTCCACCCCCCAACATCTCCGCTCGCACGATCCAACGTCGCCTCAAGGAACCCCTGGGCGTCGTAAAACTTCGCGTTGCTCTGTCCGCCAGCGACTGTCTTGCACCCGACGCGTGTCCTCGGGGCAGGCCGGTAAGTTCCATTGGGGTTCGCAACCAACTTACCTGTCTGAAGTGGGTCTCCCGGAAGGTACGTATACGTTCTTCGTCGACCGTCGGGGCCGGCTTCATCCTCAACCTGCATCTGCGAAATACTCGTAAGTGCCTGGGCGAGGTCGTTCGCATCCATGGCCCTGCAGCCCTGGAGCAGCGCTCCGGTCGGGTTTTCAATGAACACCACCGACCAGTCACCCGGGAGCGCGGGATGGTACTTGCCATCGTCCCCAACCCACACGCCCGCTGAGGTCATCGCGGTCCCGCTAAAGTTCGGCTGTCCCCTGCTGATGAGCGTGATCGTTGCCGTGTTGACGGCGCCAAGCGTCACGCTGTGCGTGAGCAAATTGCTGGCGAGCGGCCGCCACGCCCCGTTCACCGTCATCTCCCCATACACGTATGCCTCGACCTGCGTGCCTCCTATCCCGAGAGCATAGGTGCCTTGGGGCCGCGTGATCGTCGTGTCGGCCGGGACGTTGATCGTCTCGGCACCCACCGTCACGTTGGTCCGGACCAACGGCATCCCCGTCACCTCGGTAACGAGTATCCGCAGCGTCCCCATCGCGATTCCCGTCACGGTGGTGGGCGTCCCGGTCACCTTGGCCGTCGCGTTGTAGGCCGCAGGCATCAGGGTCAGCGACCCCGCGAGGATGACCGGGACTTGCACCGTGCCGGAGCTCCCCACCACCACAAAGCGCCGGCCATCGCTGGCCGCCGCGTCGAGACTGTCGGTACCGGTCGGCCCGGTGAGGGTATAGCCGATGCTCTGCCCCACCGGCACACTGCTGAGGGACGGCACGCCCGAGGCCGTGAGCGGGGTGTAGCCGATGGTGAAGCCCTGGGTGGCACTGGTGACCCCTGACTTGGACACCACAACCTGACCACCACCGCCGCCGGTCGGCACGAGGGTGGCCTGAACACTCCCGTTGCCGGTCGCCACGGTGCTGCCGAGGTAACTGATCGTCACGGTGGGCGTGCTGCGGTCGCTGGCGGTGCCGCTCCCGGAGATCCGGACGGTGTCGCCCTGAAGGACGCTGGCGGGCGTCGCGACCGCTGAGGTCACGGCGAGTGTGGTCGCCGGCGGTGGGCCGCCGGACGGGTTACCGCCTCCGCAGGCCGCCAGGGCGAGGACGGCACCCGCGCGCCAGAGCTTGATGGTCATCGGCAACTCGATGCAGGAAGGCCGGGAACCGAAGGATACGTCGGGGTTGTGGCTGGGCGTAGCCGCGCCCTGCGCCATCCTCATCCCCCCATCCGGTCCACCGCCCGCTGCCCTCCCCACCGGGCCACGATCGCGTTGTCCTGCGCATCAGCGGTGGTGCTGACGGCCATGACCGCCTCATACAACTGGGTGCTGTCACACCCCGGGCCCACTATGCCATGCTCAAAGACGATCTCATCCGCTGCGGAGAGCGAGAACGCCCCGAACGGCATCCGACCATTCTCGCGCAGCAGGTACTCGAGCAAGTCGCCTCGGATCTTGGCGCCCGTCACCACCACCGCGCGGACCTGCACGACGGCTCCCACGCCATCGAGCGGCAACACCCGGACGTCGACCACCGCCGACCCCATGACGAGCCGAATCACCGGGGAATCGTCGAACCGCAGCGTGAAGTCGCCGAACAGCTCCTCCATGAGGCCCCGAACCTGCTCGTAGGTGACTCGCTGCCCCTCAGATCTGAACTCCATGCCGAGCCTCCCGATCCCCTATGCGACCATGACGACCACACGCCCCACGATACAATACCCCCAACCGCCAAGCTCCGACATCTGGCGGCTCTGGAATTGACGGAGCAAGCGCTGGGTGGTATTTCGGAGGAGACTCCTCAAACCCCGCCCGTCCACCACCCAGGAGCACACCATGGCCTCCGTTGCCGTGCTGCAAACCAAGGAGAAGGTCCAACGCTTCCTCACCGACCTCGTCGAGCGCGTCGGCATCGACTCGGACGGCGACTTCCACTTCCGCCACGGCTCGGCGCACATCTTCGTCCGGGTGAGCGAGTGGCACGACGAGGAGACTTTGGTGCGCGTATGGGCACCCACCAACATCGGCATCCCGCCCACACCCGAACTGTTCAAGTACCTCGCGCTCGAAGGGAGCAACTACCTCTTCGGTCGGATCGATGCCATCGAGGACGAAGGCAAGGTCAATGTCCACTTTGCCCATACCCTGCTCGGAACGTACCTGGACCCCGAGGAATTGAAGTCCGTCGCGGCCGTGGTGGCGAAGACGGCCGATGAGATCGACGACAAGATCAAGAGTCTCTTCGGTGGCCGCGTCTTTCACGAGGAGTAAGGACCGATGCAGCTGTCGCGTGACGTACAGCTCCTGCGTGACTACGCCGCCGCCGAGGCGAAACGGGCCGGCCATGGGGTGATCGAACCACTGCACGTTGCGGCGGCCCTCGCCCGGAAGGACGCCGCGGGCTTTGCCTCCGCCTTCGGCGACTCGGCCTCGGCAGCGGTGATGCGGGCGCTCAAGGGATTGCCAGTCGCCTCGGGCCCGGCGGTCGAGTCACCTGCCCTCACCGAACTGCTGGGCGGATTGGCGATCGGCGAACGATCCCGAAGGCCTGCTGCGGGCGGTGATTGCTAGGGTGGCCGCCGTGCCGCCTGCTGCGGAAACAACGGCGACGGCCGCACCGCCCGCGGCACCGGCGGCAGAGACCGAGCCGCCGCGTCACCAAATCCCCTCGTCATTGACCCGATGCATCGAAGTCGTGCCACCGCGCACCGACATCCTCGATCGTGAGGACGTCGTGCGCCAACTAGTGTACGCCCTCAGTCAGCATGAACCAGATTCGGTGGCACTCGTTGGTGGGCTCGGGAGTGGCCGCACGGCCATCCTTGGCGCGCTCGCGGCGCACCTCGAGACGCTCCCCACCAACTCGCCGCTGGCCAAGTTGCCCATCTTTCGGGTGCGAGCGGACCGCGTGATCGGCGAGGAGCGCGCCAACACGCTCCGCAGGATCATCAAGGAAGTCGACCCCGCCATCATCCTCGCACTCGACGACACCGACCTGCTCGGCGCACTTGGCGGCGAGTACCCCGACCCTCAATCGGTCGGTGTCATCAACGCCCTGGTTTCCGATCCGAACCGCCGCAGCATCTTGGTACTCACGCCCGCAGGATTGACCAAACTCGGCACGATCGACCGCAGTCTGGTTGATCGCCTCCATGTGATCGACCTTGAGCCGCTCACGCGGACTGCCCTGCGCGCGATCGCGGAGGCACGCGCGCCGGCGCTGGCCGCCTTCCACCAGGTGGAGATTCCCGCGGCGATTCTCGATGCCGCGACTGAGCCACCTGAGCCGGATGATCGGTCCGAACACCCCGGCCTGATGCTGGAGCGTCTCGACCTCGGCTGCGCACGGGCGGCACATGCTCCCGAGCGCGTCGTGACGCGACTCGACTTGATGCCGGAGGCCGGCCTCGACCTGGTGCCGGATTTCGACCTCGCCGATGTCCGCGCGGCGCTCGGATCACGGATTCTCGGCCAGGAAGGCGCCATCGCGAGTGTCGTCAACCGACTCGCCATGACGCGTCGCAAGCTTGACCTCAATCCGGTCCGGCCCGACGGTGTCTTCCTCTTCGTCGGGCCGACCGGCGTGGGGAAGACAGCGCTCGGCACGGCGCTGGCGGAGACGGTGTATGGGGACCCGGAGGCGTGCATCCGACTGGACATGAGCGAGTATGCCCACGACTGGGCACTCTCGCGGCTGGTGGGGCCGCAGCCTGGATATGTGGGCTACACCGAGCCCGCAGGCTGGCTGACAACGCGCATCGCCGAGCGGCCGAACTGCGTGCTGCTACTCGATGAAATCGAGAAGGCCCACCCGACGGTCTGGAATGCCTTCTTGCAGGTGTTTGACGCCGGTCGCCTCACCGATTCCCGGGGGACGGTCGTAACCTTCTCGGATGTGATCGTGATCATGACCTCGAATTTGGGGAGCGAGTCGTATCGGAAGGCGCCGCTCGGCTTTCTCGGTGGCGATCAGATCCAGACGGTCAACGCGAAGGCGGTGGAGGCGGTAAAGGAGGCGATGGCGCCGGAGCTCGTGAACCGACTCGACGAGATCGTCGTCTTCCAGCCGCTAAGCGCGGCGGCCATCACGTCGATCGCCGAACAGGAGATCGACCGGGTGATCCACCGGCTGACAACCTCCGGCTACCAGGTCACGGTGCCAACGCCGGTGGTGGAGTGGATCGCGAGGAACGGCTACGATCCCGCCTATGGTGCCAGGCACCTGAGTCGGAGCATCGAGCGGTACCTGCTGCAATCGCTGGTGGCACAACCCCCGGGCCGCTGGAGCGCGGCAATGGAGGATGGGATGATTCGGTGGGCTTCGGACCACGACGGAGTGGCCTCATGACGCGGCATGGACTCTCGCATGGCACGGCAACCTTGGTGACCGTGGTCGCTGCAGGACTGTTGACGGAACATGCGCGGCAGCATCTGCCACTCCTCGCCCGGGCGCTGGATGGCGTCGCCGCCCAGATCTACCGCACGGGATGGATCAAGATCCCGCAAGAGGCCCTCACACCGCTGCTGCTTGGTTCGCTGCTGGCCGTGCTGTGGGGTGTGGCGTTCGCCGTGATCACGGGAAGCCGGAGTCGAAGTTGACGCGGGAAGAGGTCGCCCAGCACCTCCTCTCCCTCCGCGGCCACACCAGCGCCGACGACCTGCTGCAGGACCTGATCGAGGCGGCCGTCCGTTACGCCAGGTTGCGCGTCGATTGGGCGCTCCGGGATCGCGAGGGGCGGAGCGCGCTCGACCCCACTCGCAGCGCGGCCCACAACGCGCTGATCGACAGCTGCAACATCCTCGGGCGGGCCATGGGACGGGCCGGCGAGGATACGGCGTGGCGCGATGCGCTGGGCCATGATCGCAAGGTGATCGGCGACATGGCGTGCCACCTGCATTGCCTGCTGGGAGTGGCGGCGCGGTAGGGACTGCGGGACGAGATCCCGAATCCTCCACAAGTCACCATCCCCCACCATTTGGCAGGGACCGAAATTGCTCCCCGTTGACACCCCCTCGGCGGCGTAGCGATTGTTGCAAAGTCTCCTTTGCCCACCCCGCCCCACAATCTGACCCAGCAGGTCGCCCCAGTGTACTTGCAGCCGCCGTACCCGACCCGTGGGGGCTCGGGAGCATGACCGTCTCCATCCCTCCGGCACGATTCGTCGCTGGCTGTCTCGAGGTGGACCGGCCCCAAGGGGACCTTTGCCGAGTGGCTCCCTGGCCCGATCTCGGGGTACGGTCGGTGTACCGCGAGCTGGCAGTACCTGCCGGCGAAGAAGAGTTCCCGATCGATGTCTCCGTTGCTCGCCACGAATGGGTCGGGATACTCCCGCCGGTGGAGCCATTCCGGAAACGGGGTCGTGAGACCGAGCAGTTGCTGCTCCTTTCGGTCGCCCCTGCGCCGGTGGGCGGACAGGCGGGAGAATCCGCGGTCGCCTGGCGCGAGTTCCTGAGCCGGATCCCGCTCGAGGTTCTGGAACACGTCGTCCGCTTCCGTCCTCCGCACCTGCATCTACTCCGGTCCATCGCACGGCACCCGAGCATGCTCGACTTGGTGCGGAGCACCCCGGCATTGGCCTGGATGCTCGCCCATGCCGGAGAATTCCTCGGTGATGGTCATCCGCCGCTGGTTCCTGGAGAGATGGATCGGCTCGTGGCAAGCCGCCAACGCCTGATCGCCGCGCGTTTTGGCCTCGGAGACACGACGGCGACGATCCGGCTGCTCCGGAAGCTTCCAACGGCCTCGGTTCAGGTCGGTGCGCTGCGCGCCGTTCGCCGATTGCTCCGGAACGCAGATAGAGCGGCGTTCCTTGCCCACCTGCCGAAGGTCAATGTCGGGGTGTTGCTGCTTCTCGATTCCGACGACGGCGAGCGACTCGCCACGGACTCGCTCTGCCGAGAGGTCGCGGATCAGCGGGCAGAGGACCACGAGCCCGACACCCTCATGCTCCTTCAGGATCTGGGGCGGATGGCGGTGATTCTCCGACGCCCGCTGGATCGCTACCGGTCCATTGCCGCCGTCCGACATGATCACGCCGAGATGGTGCACCAGATGAACCAGCGGCCGAGGGCGCCACTGCGGCAGGAACCGGTTGTGCACCGGCCGGTCCCCATTACGCGGGTCAACACCGGAGACATCTTCCCGCCGCCGCCATTTCCTGGACTCGAGGATGGGTCGATCACGCCGCTCACGTCGTCCAGCGCGCTCGACAAGGAAGGGAAGGCGATGCACCACTGTGTGGCCGCGTATGGGCCGCTGGTGCAACTGGGGTCGTTGTACATCTATCGCGTGTTGCGCCCGCAGCGCGCGACAGTCGAACTGCGCATGGATGGCCGGGAGTGGCAACTCGGGCAGCTCAAGGGGCGCGACAATCGGGAGGTGTCGGACAGCACTCGGCAGGCGGTCGTCGCGTGGCTGGAGAAGGCACGACGGTATGTGGCTCGGAGTAGCCATTCACCGAGAGTCATGGCATAACCGAGCTGTGGTTAAAGATGGCGGATGTTGGGTGGCCCCGGCACTGGGGGCCGGGGGAGCGGCGAATGGAAATCGCAGAAGTCAAAGTGAGGGTGCACGCGATTGAAGCCGCGCTCGCCAGGGCGCCGTTCGTGGAGTTCCATGCCTTCGAACGCGACGGTCGCATGCTTCGCGTTGCCCTGACGGAGCGACTCCGGAAGGCCGCTCGCAAGGAGGGGGTCTGGTGCTCACCCGAGATGCTGGTCACACTCAAGAATGCAGCGTACGGGTTCGACGAACGGAACGCCCGCAGCGTCGGTGGGCGCGACGGCGTTTTCCTGATGGACCGAACCTTCAAGCCCGCGAATGAGATGATGGACAAGCTCTTTGATCGCTTTATCGACAAGCCCGGCAGCGGGATCGATGAGATGGCCAGAGCCTTGGGCGCCCCGAAATTAGATTTGCTACCGGTGCGTTTGGTCTCGCACCACATGCGCTTGCTCGGCGTCCTGGCCCGCCGCGATACAGCCGACTGGTTGGTGCTCGTGGACTGCGATCGCGCGGAGTAGCAGAGGGGGCATGACGCCGACCCCCAAGCGGGATCCCTTCAGTGCTAGGCGGAATGCCTTCCCAGCAGTGCCATCACCCGCACCAGCTCCCGGTCATCATCAGCGTAGGGCGCTTCAAACGGCGCAATTCGAATCCACTGCTCCCGTTGCTCCGGATGTACGTAGGACTCAAGGTCATCAAGCAGCAGCGTGGTTGAGATTTCGGCACCCTCGATGAATCGGAGATCCTTGTACTGCCCAGTACACTGGAGGTGTGGCAGCGTCTCGAACCACTCGGGCGCCGACCCCTCGTCAGCCAGGCGACGTGCCACATCCCGAAACCTGGCTTCATTGACCGCCGTGTAGATCAGGACGTGCGAGACCCGGTCGCGACAAAATTCGAGGAAGGCGTAAAGGCCCGGTCGAGGAAACTGACTGACCGCGTTCGAGATCAGGGTACCTTCGAGGTCGAGCGCGAGGGTTTCTACACTACGGCTTGGGGACATTGGAACCTCGGTGATTGACAGTCGCGGCTGCATGATGCGGATATTGGGCGACCCGCTCCCCAAGTCTTGTGATGGTGAGGGGCGCGCGGGATCGGGGTCGTGGACGCGAGGACCGCGTAGGGGCGAGGCATGCCTCGCCCCTCTCTCCCACGCGCATGGGCCCATAACCCGGCGTGCGACGTCGGACCGCAGCGTCAGCGAGCCCCGACCCGGGCGCCCCTGCACACCTTGCTACATCGACCACACGCCGGCTGCGCCGGCGCCGCGCATTGACATGCGCGGCTGAAGATTCCCGTCGTCACCGCCCCAACCCCGCCGGCCCCTTCCTCCGCCCCACCGCCACCGCCAGCACCGCCAACGCCAGCAAATACGGCAGCGCCAGGAAGAGCTGATACGGCACCGCGCTCCCGCTCGCCTGGAAGGTGAACTGCAGCGCCGTCGCCGCGCCGAAGAGCAGCGCGGCCATCGCGGCGCCAAGCGGATGCCAGCGGCCCAGCACCACGATGGCGATCGCGATGAAGCCGCGCCCCGCCGTCATCTTCTCGGTGAAGGTGCCGACCTGTGCCAGCACGAGCGAGGCGCCCGCGAGTCCGGCGAAGGCACCACCGATCAACGTGCCGATGGTCCGCACCCGCCCCACCCGTACTCCCATCGCGCTGCGCCGCGCTCGGCGATTCCCCCGCCGCACGCAGCTCCAGCCCGAACCGCGTGCGGAAGAGCAGCCACGCGACCGCGGGCACCAACAGATAGACGGCGTAGCTGAGCAGCGACTGGCTGAAGAGTGCCGGGCCGATCAATGGAATGGCGCTGAGCCCGGGGATCGGCACTGCCGCCATCGTCGGCACCGTGAGCCCTGCGCCTGCATTGCCGAAGGCGATCCGCGCGATCAACCCGGTGAGCCCAGTCATGCCGAGCGTCACCGCGGTGCCGGTGATGATCTGGTCGGCGCGCGCGCCGATCGCGACCGCGGCGACGATCGCCGATGTCGCGACGCCGGCGAGCACACCCGCCGCAACGCCACCCGCCGCACCGAATGACACCGCACCCACCGCCGCGCCGAGCGCGCCGGCGAGCATCGCGCCCTCGATGCCGAGGTTGAGCACGCCGCCGCGTTCGCTCACCGTTTCGCCGAGCGCGGCCAGCGCCAGCGGCGTGGCGACGCGCACCGTCGCCGCCGCGAAGCCACTGACCAGCGCGAGTTCAATCACTTCGGCTTCACCGGATGCTTGAGGCGTCGATCCTCGACCCGGCGGATCGAATCGAGCTGCGCACTGATCGCCGGTTGCGCGGCGCGCAGGTCGCGCTGCTCCCCGGGATCCTGCGCCAGGTTGAAGACGCGCATGGTGTCCTGCATCCAGACCGCCTTCCAGTTGCCCCGCAGGACCGCGCTCTGGTTCCGATCGGGGGAGTACCACACCTGGTACGGTCGCAGCGCGAAGCTCGCCCCGACGCCGATGATCGGAGCGAAGGAGCGGCCGTCGATGTCGCTCGGCGCCGGCATCCCCGCGACCTGCGTCAGCGTGGCGTGCAGGTCGGTGAAGTCGACGCGTCCGGCGTAGTTGCCGCCCGGCTTCACGACGCCGGGCCAGGTGAAGATCCCGGGAACGCGCAGCCCGCCGTCGTAGAGATCGCCCTTGAAGCCGCGGTATCCCATGGTGCCGTTGAACCAGCGGCCGGCGATGTCGCTCTGACCGTCGTTGGCGATCTTCAGGAAGGTCGCGCCGTTGTCGGAGAGGAAGACGATCAGCGTCTTCCGCGTGAGGCCGAGCGAGTCGAGCAGCGCGCGGATTGCCCCGACGTCCTGATCGAGCCGGCTCACCTGCGCCGCGTAGCTCTTCTTGGGGAGCGGCCACGGCTTGTCGGCATAGGCGCCGAGCGTCGGGGTTTCGTAGCCGCCATCGGGCGAGCTCCGTGCAATCTCGTTGTGGATGTGCGGAAGGTTGGTGGCCCAGTAGAGGAAGAAGCGGCGGCCGGCGTTGGCGCGCACGAACGCAAATGCGCGGTCGCGCATCAGGTCGGGGGCGTAGGCCCGTTTCACCGTTGCCTGACCCGCTCCCATCTTGGTCGGCTTCGGCACCACGTTGCCCGTGCGCAGCGAATCGGTACCGTCGATCAGGAACTCGGGATAGAAGTTGTGCGCGTGCACCTGGTCGCGATAGCCGAAGAAGACGTCGAAGCCTTGCGCCTGCGGCCACGACTCGGGGCGGGCATCCCACGAGAGCCCCCACTTCCCGAAGAGCCCCGTCGCGTACCCCGCACTCCGCAGCCGCTCGGCGAGCGTCACGTCCTCGGGCCGCAAGTAGTCGTTGTCGTTGTCGTCGAGGCGGCAGGTGCCGTTGTGATGCCCCGTCATCAGCGAGCAGCGCGCCGGGCCGCAGACGCCGGCACTCGAGCGGAACTCGGTGAAGCGCATCCCGTCGCGCGCCAGCCGGTCGATGTTCGGCGTCGCGATCTCCTGCTGCCCCCACGCGCCGAGCTCGCCGATCCCGAGGTCGTCCGCGAGGATGACCACGATGTTGGGCGGTTCCACGCCGGCGCCGCTGCGGGAGCCGGCCCCGGCGCAGGCGGCGAGGAAGAGCATCGGGACGAATCGGAGTCTGGTGGCGAAGGTCATAGGTCGTAGGTCGTAGGTCGTAAGTCGTTGGTATGCGGATCGATCATCGATCATCGATGGACGATCATCGATTCACCGTCAGCGTATGCACCCGAAACGTCACGAAGCCATCCTCGTCCTCGCTCTTGAGCATCACGCGATTGGCGCCGAACGCGACGACCGGGTCCTTGCCGGTGCCGACGAGGCGGCCGAGGATGGTGCCGTCCTTCTGGACGGCGGTCCACGCCCAGGTCGTCTCGGCAACATGTACCCGCCATCCTGATCCAGGCGACGCCGTCCGGGCCAACAGCGCCCTGGCGATCAGCGGCAGAGTCGCCGGGCCGCCCGCCCGACTCGGGAGCGCCGCACCCGCCCGCGCCTCGGGCCGGCGTCGACCGCCTGCGCCCGCCTCCGGGGCGGCCACGCGACCGCACCATCGCCGCATCATCAACGCCCAGTGTCGCAGGCGAGACAAGGAAGTCCCCCCACTGGTGACAGGATCGGCGCTTGCGGACGTCCGCCCCAGTGCGCCGGCCCGGGATGGACAGAGCACGACGGTCGGCGCCGCGTCCAATCGAGCGGGCGCCACTGCACCGGGGTCTGCGACCAGATCGGTGTGAAGGCAAGCCGTCGTCGAGAGATCCCGTCACCGCCTGCCGACACGCCACCGCGGCCCGCAGGCTGCTCCACTCCCAGCACCAAAGGAGAGGCGGTTGCGCGCCATCCTCAGACGCCGATCGCCAAGCCATGACACGTCCCCGGCGCGGAATTCCCCGGCCCTCTCCGGCCCGGCCGATCCGTTCACGACGCCGCCACCACGGACCATTCGGCAAACAAGACGATTCGTCCATCGAGGAGCACGCGGTTCACACCCGCGTCAGGTCACCTCGAGCTCGCTCCCCTTCACCTCGTCACCGGCTTCTTGCTCATCACGAAGCGTGGTGCCCGATCAAACGCATCCGCCGGATGCTCGTAGATCGCCACGCCGGCCGAGTCGCGGACGACCGGTGCGAGCGGCGCAGTGTTGCCGGTGGCCAGGCCGCCGGCGGCATCCTCCGCGGCGCCGCGCAGGGGCGCAGCGAGCATGGTCGAAAGGGGTTAGGGAGCGCAGGTGCTGCGCCGGTGGATGCGGATCGATCATCGATCCGCCCACACCCCCGCTTCATCATCGCTGTTCGCTGTTCGCCGTTCGCTGCGCCACGACCATCGTCACGATCACCACCGCCTGCACCACCTGCACCGCCACGGCCGGGATCCCGGCGTCGCGCTGCATCGCCCCGGCGCCTGCTTCGAGGGCCCCAAAGAGCACTCCTGCTATGACCACGCCGAGCGGCTGGAGCCGCCCGAGCAGCGCTACTGCGATCGCGGTGAAGCCGTAGCCGGGGGAGAGATTGAGGTAGAGCGCATAGGATACGCCGCTGACCTCGACCGCACCACCGAGCCCGGCCAGCGCGCCACTCGCCAGCAGCGCCACCGCCAGCAGCCGCCCGCTCCGGATCCCGCCGCTCACCTCGGCGGCGCGTGGCCCCGCGCCGACGGCGCGCAACTCGAAGCCCCAGCGCGTCTTGCGCAGCAACACCATCAATCCGACCGCCACCAGAACCGCCAGCACCAGCCCCAGGTGCAGCCGCGCCCCGGGGAGCAGCTTCGGCAGCTGGGCCGAGGCGGCGATCGCCGCGCTCTGCGGATAGACATGGGTCGGCTCCTGCATCGGACCGCTCACCGCCCAGCTCACCGCCGCCTCGGCCACAAAGTTCAGCAAAAGCGTCGAGATCACCTCGGTCACCCCGAAGCGCAGCTTGAGGAACACCGGCACCGCCATCCAGGCGATCCCGCCGATCATCCCGGCCGCGAGCACGATCGGCAGCGCCACCACCATCGGCAGCCCGCCGACATGCGTCCCCGCCCACGCCGCCGCCATCGCGCCGAGGGCGAACTGCCCCTCCATCCCGATGTTGAGTGCACCGCCTCGGCTCCCGAGGGTAAAGGCGAGCCCGAGCAGGATGAGCGGGGTGGCGCGGACGAGTGTCGCCGAGGTGATGGCGTACCACGAGCCGAAGGCGCCGCGCCAAAGCGCGCCGAGGGCGAGCGGCACATCGAAGCCGGCGACCAGGAGGAAGAGGGCGAGCAATACGAGCCCGAGGGCGAACGCTCCGCCGGTGACCATCGCATCGCGAAGGCCCGCCCGCGAGGAGGTAGTCACGTCGTGTCTCCCACAGCGAGCATCGCATCGCCCACCACGTCGCGCGGGGTGCCGATCGGCAGTTCGGTCAGCGTGCCATTGGCCATCACGAAGAGTCGATCGGCGATCTCGAGCACCTCGTCGAGATCGGAGGAGTGGACGACGACCGCCGCCCCACTCGCCGCCGCAGCACGCAGCCGTTCATGGATCGCCGCCGTGGCCTGCACGTCGAGGCCGCGCGTCGGATCCTCCACCACCAACACCCTGGGCGCCCGCTCGAGTACGCGCGCAAAGATCAGCTTCTGCTGGTTGCCGCCGCTGAGCGATGCGGCCGGGGTATCGGCATCGCCGCCACGCACGTCAAACGCCTCAAGCAGTTCGGCCGTCCGCACCCTGAGCGCCGGCCAGTCGAGCCACCAGGGTGCGGTGTGGTCGCCGAGCAGGATGTTCTCGGTCAACGTGAGCGCGGGGATGATTCCCTCGGTAGTGCGATCCTCCGGCACGAACGCGACGGGCCCGCTCACGGTGAGTGACCCACTCCGCGGCGCGGCCTCGTCGAGCCCGGCGATGGCGCGGAGCAGCGCCCGCTGCCCATTCCCCTCGATCGCCGCGACGCCGACGACCTCACCGGACCGGATCACGAAGTCGAGTGGCACCCGCTCCACCACCAACCGCTCGGCGCGCACCACCACCTCGCCGATCACCGGCGCCATGCGCTCGACGCGCGGCAGGTCGCCGCCGATCATCGCGCGCGAGAGACTCGCCGGCGTCTCGCCTGCCACTGGCCCGGTGAAGGTCACCTTCCCGCGACGCAGCACCGTGACCCGATCAGCCGCCGCGAACACCTCGTCGAGCTTGTGGGTGATCAGCACCACCGCCCCACCCTTCGCCGCGAAGTCGCGCACCAGCTGCAACAGCTCCGTCACCTCGCGCGGGGCGAGCACCGCACTCGGTTCGTCCAGTAGCAGCACCCGCGCATCGCCCGCCAACGCCTTCACGATCTCGAGCCGCTGCCGCAGCTGCACCGAGAGCGTCTCGACGACCGCCGTCGCGTCGAGCGGCAGCCCGAGCCGCGCAATCACCTCCGCGGCGCGCCGCTCGGCCGCCCGCCCCGTCTCCCGCCACCCCGCCGCCAGCGCGATGTTCTCCGCGACGGTGAAGGCGGGGATCGAGGAGAAGTGCTGGGCGACAGTGCCAACGGGCGCAGCATGCTGCGCCCGGACGCTGCCCGCATCCGGAGAGATCTGCCCCGCCGCAATCCGGATCAGCGTGCTCTTCCCCGCGCCGTTCTCGCCGAGCAACGCATGCACCTCGCCGGCGGCAACGTCGAAGGAGACGTCGTCGAGGGCGAGGAGGGCGCCGAAGCGCTTCGAGATATTGGTGAGGGAGAGCATGGAGTATGAGATGATGGATCATGGATGATGGATGATGGATATGCACGCAAGCCATCCATCATCCATCATCTATCATCCATCATCCTCAGAGCCCCGTCGGATGATCATGAAACGCCCACGCCACGCCGAACCGCTCCGCGAGCAGTTGGGCGAGCGCCTTCACGCCGACCGTCTCGGTGGCGTAGTGGCCGGCGTAAAGGACGTTGACGCCGTACTCGAGCGCGTCGAAGGTGGTGTGGTGCGCGCCTTCGCCGGTGATGTAGGTGTCGAGGCCCGCGGCGGCCGCCTGTTCGATCCGACCGCCCGCGCCGCCGGTGATGATCCCGACGCGCGTGGTCGTCTCCGGGCCGCCGGGGATCAGGTGCACCTGGTCGCCCAGCAGCTCCGTCAGCCTGGTCACCAACAAGTCGCGCGGTGAGATCAGGTGGCCCGACGCGCCGAACGGCATTCCCTTGTAGCTGTCGAACGGCACCGGGTCGAGGATGCCGAGCATCTTGGCGAGGACCGCGTTGTTGCCAACCTCGGGATGCACGTCGAGCGGGATGTGTGCGCTGTACACCGCCACGTCGTGATCGAGCAGCGCCTTGATCCGCCGGTAGCGCCGGCCGGTCACCGGACGATTGCCGTCCCAGAAGAGGCCGTGGTGCACCAGCAGCATCGTGCCGCGCGGACACTCCGATACCACCTTGTCGATGGTTCGCTGCGTCGCGTCGACGGCGGCCACGATCGATGTCACCTCACCCTCGTTCGCCACCTGCAATCCGTTCACCGCACCCGACTCGTCGGGCACCTCACGGATCCGCAGGTAGCCGTCGAGGAAGTCGACCATCTCGCTCAGCGCGGCAGTTCTCATGGCGTCTTCACTCCGGCAACGACGAGGGTTCCCGCGATGATCGAATCGCGCGCGGCCTGCACCCGCTCCGCGAGCCCGGTGGGCCAGATGCGCGTGAGCGCCGGGTTCGTGGCGAAGGAGATCACGCCGCTCTCCAGTCCGAATGACTCGACGCGCGGCGTAAAGCGGTTCTCCTTCACCTCGCGCGCCACCAGGAGCATCGCGCGCGGCAGGTCGAGCACCGCCGAGCCGACCACCCGCTCGGGCGCGAGCGCGGTCTGGTCGGCATTCGCCCCATAGACATAAACATTGGGCGATTCCTTCGCGGCGCCGAAGAGGCCAATGGCCGCCGCATCCGCGTTGTGGTGCAATTGGTCGACGCCGAGGCGGATCATCGCAAGCGCCGCTTCCTTGCCGGCGGCGGCGTCATCGAAATTGCCGAGGTAGGTGAGCCGCGTCTCGACGCCGGGATGCGTCGCCTGCGCGCCCTGCACCCAGCCATCGTAGCCGAGCTTGATCGGTGGCAACTCCATCCCGCCAACGAAGCCGATCTTGCCGCTCTTGGTGAGTGCGCCGGCCACCATCCCGGCGAGGTAGGTGGCTTCGTGAATGCGGAAGACCAGCGGCACCACCTTCCCGGCGACCTGCTGCCCCGAGGTGATCACGAAGACGGTGTTGGGGAAATCCTTCGCGACGCGCTCGGCAGGCGCCTGGAATTCGTAGCCATGTCCGTACACCATCGTGTAGCCGGCGGCCGCGTACGAGCGGAGTGCCTCTTCCTGGTCGGCCGGGGTGCGCGCCTCGATGTGCGAGATGGCTGCGCCGAGCGAGTCCTTGATCTGCTCGAGCCCCGCGAAGGCCCCGGCATTCCACGCCGCATCGGCGATGGATCCGGGCGTGATCAGCGCCACGCGGAACGCGCCGTCGTTGGCCGATGGCTTCGGCGCACACGCGCCGACGAGCAGGAGTGCGGACAGCAGAAGGAGACGGCGCATGCCAGGACCTGGGTGAGGGTCGGCTGTCGAAGTCGAATCAGGAACTGGGTGCTACCCCGCCACCCGGCGGGTGGTTCGCGTCACCCTTCGAATGGCGCCCCGAGGAGCATCTCGAGCAGGCGCGCGAGATCGTCGTTGGAGTAATACGAAATGGCGAGGAGGCCGCGCCCGCGCCGCTTGGCGGTGAGGCGGACGTCGGTGCCGAGGCGCTTGCGCAGAGCGTCTTCGATGCGGCGCGCATCGGCCGACGACGACTTCGCCGCGGGTGGCTTCTTCATCATCTTGCCGCGCGCCTTCTCGGGTGCCTCACCGCGCACTACCGCCTCGACCTCGCGCACCGACCACCCCTTCTCGACCGCTTCCTGCGCCAGACGCGAGATCTCGCGTTGATCCTCGATCGCGAGCAACGCGCGCGCATGCCCCTCGGCGAGATGCTTCCCGGCGAGCAGCTCCTGCACATCGGCGGGCAACTTCAGCAGGCGCAGCGTGTTGGCGATGGTCGAGCGATCCTTGCCAACGAGCCGCGCCACTTCGGCCTGCGGAATCGAGAACTCCGCCATCAGCCGTTGATAGCCGGCGGCTTCGTCGAGCGCGGAAAGATCGTCGCGCTGCAGGTTCTCGATCAGGGCGAGCGTGAGCGCGGTGCGATCATCGAACTCGCGAACGACCGCGGAGACCTTGGCCCACCCCAGGCGCTGCACCGCACGCCAGCGGCGTTCGCCGGCGATCAACTCGTAGCGATTCCCGACCGGACGCACCACGATCGGCTGCAACAATCCCGACGCCTCGATCGACGAGGTGAGTTCGGCGAGCGCGTCCTCGTCGAAGGTCCGACGCGGCTGATACGGATTCGCGGAGATCGCGCCAACGGCGATTTCGCGCAGCGCACCAGTTGCCTCGGCCTGCTCACGCGAGATCGGACCGAGCAGCGACTCGAGTCCGCGCCCCAACCGCTTTGAGTCGCTCATGTCGCGCCTCCCCCGCTGCGGCCCTTGGTGAGACCGACCGTGCGCTTCATCAACTCCTGCGCGACGGCCAGGTAACTCTTGGCGCCGATCGACTGCACATCGTACAGGAGGATCGGCTTGCCGAACGACGGCGCCTCGGCCAGGCGCACGTTTCGCGGAATCACGGTGCGGAAGACCTTCGCGCCGAAATACTCCTTCGCCTCAGTGACGACCTGCTTCGAGAGGTTGAGACGGTTGTCGTACATCGTGAGGAGGACGCCTTCGATCTGGAAGTCCGGATTGAAGTTCTGCTGGACGACGCGTATCGTGTTGAGCAGCTGTGAGATACCCTCCAACGCGTAGTATTCGCATTGGATCGGAATGATGACCGCATCGGCGGCCGTGAGGACGTTGAGGGTCACCAGGCCGAGCGAGGGGGGGCAGTCGATCAGGATGTACTCGTAGTCATCCTGAATGGCGTCGATGACGCCGCGCAGAATGGTCTCCCGATTCGGCATGCCGATGAGTTCGAGCTCGGCGCCGACGAGATCCTGGGTGGCCGGAAGGACATGCAGGAAGGGGAGCTGGGGGTCCTGCCGCACCACATCTTTGACGCTAAGTCCATCAATCAGAATGTCATAGAGCGACCGTTCCACGCTCCCCTTCTCGATCCCGACCCCAGACGTGGCGTTCCCTTGGGGGTCGGCGTCGATGAGCAGGGTCTTCCGCTCCGCGATGGCCAGAGAGGCGGCGAGGTTGACAGCAGTCGTGGTCTTGCCGACGCCACCCTTCTGGTTGGCGATCGCGATGGTACGGGCCATGGGGAGTCCGGTGGGAGAAGCTAACTCCGAAAGATATGGGGGTTTGGTCGGGACGGATAGCGGGAGGCCAGAGTTTCACGTGAAACGGGTACCGCGAACGGCGAACAAGGGATTATGGATAATCGATGGTCGAGGTAGGCGGGGGGCGCGCGGAGTCGGGGTCGTTGACGCGAGGACCGTCCAGTCGCTCGCCGGGTGACCATCTGTCAGTCGGGCCTCAGCCCCGCCGGCGTGCGACGTCGGACCGCAGCGTCAGCGAGCCCCGACCCGTGCGCCTCCCGCGGGGGCGACCCCCAGTGTGCAGCGGGCCCGACCTGGGGGCTCCGGTCTCGCGTGTTCCAAGCGTCTTCGCCGCGGCGCCCCCTATACAGCATGCCGGGGGCGCCGCAATCGGCACGTCCGGCGGAGGGGAGGGCTCGACGACACGGAACCCGCTCGTCCGGCCCCCCAGCGCCGGGCCCGCTGAGGATGCGGTGCGATGCTGGGGGGCGCGCGGAGTCGGGGTCGTGGACGCGAGGACCGTCCAGTCGCTCGCCGGGTGACCATCCGTCACTCGGGCTTGGGCCCCGCCGGCGTGCGACGTCGGACCGCAGCGTCAGCGAACCCCGACCCGCGCGCCCCGGCTAGGCCGGAGCCCCCAGGCCGGGCCCGCCCAGCAGTGGTATCGACCATCGACCATCGACCATCGATCATCGATCATCGCCGCCCCCGTTTCACGTGAAACAGCTACTTCACGCGCTCCCGACGAAGCACTTCGACCAGCAGATGCTGCAGATCCGCCGGGGAAACCCCCGGAACCCGCCCAGCCTGCGCCAGCGTCGTCGGTTGCACCCGCGCCAACTTCTCGCGAGCCTCCCAGGAAAGCCGCTCCATCTGCCGCCACGGCAAATCCGCCGGCAACGGTGTTGCCTCAAGCCGCACCAACTTCTCGGCGACGACTCGCTCCCTGGCCAGGTAACCGCCATAGCGAAGCTCGATCGCCGACCACTCGCAATCGTCGGCGCCCACGTCGACCCCCGCCGCCTCGAACAGTGCCACCAGCGACACCCCCGGACGCTTCACCAGCTCCGCGATCCGCACCGGCTCGCTGATCCCATTGCTTCCACTCGCCGCGAGGATCCCGTTCGCCTGCGCCGGCGACACCGCCGTCTCCACGGCGAGCCGGCCCACCGCCTCCTCACGCTCCAATCGCTCCTCGGCAGCAGCCCGCTCACCGTCCGACCAGAGGTTCCGGGCCGTCGCAATCGGCAACATGCGCCGTAACGCGTTGTCCTGCCTCAACATAAGACGATGTTCAGCGCGAGAAGTGAATAGCCGATACGGTTCGTCGACGCCCTTGGACACCAAGTCGTCCACCAAGACGCCGCAGTACCCCTCGCTCCGGCCGATGGCGATGGGCTCCAGGTCGAGCGCCCACGCTGCCGCGTTCATCCCGGCGACCGCTCCCTGCCCTGCGGCCTCTTCATATCCGGTCGTCCCGTTGATCTGCCCGGCGGTGTAGAGCCCGGGGATCGCCTTCACGGCGAGATGCCGATCCAACTGCGTCGGTGGCAGGTAGTCGTACTCGATCGCGTACCCCGCGCGCGTCATCTCGACCTGCTGCATGCCCGGAATCAATCGCAGCATCTGCAGTTGCACGTCAGGGGGCAGCGACGTCGAGAGTCCTCCGACATAGAGTTCGTCGGTGTCGAGTCCTTCGGGCTCGAGAAAGACCTGATGGCGCGCGGCGTCGGGGAACTTCACCACCTTGTCCTCGACACTCGGACAGTAACGCGGACCACGACCGGAGATCGCGCCGCCATAGAGCGCCGAGTCGGCGAGGTGCCGGGTGATGAGTGCCTTCACCGGATCACCCGCCCAGGTCAGCCAACAGGGACGCTGTGCCGGATGCGGTGCGCGCACGTGGGAGGAGAACCAGTACGGCACGGCATCGGAATCCTGACGCGCCATCACCGAGGTGTCGATGGTCCGGCCATCGACGCGCGGCGGCGTGCCGGTCTTGAAGCGTTCAACCGCTAACCCAAGCGCAGCAAGGTGTTCCGAGAGTTCGACCGAGGGCGGCTCACCGGCGCGGCCCGCGGGAATCGTGTGCGACGTGCCGACGTGAATGCGCCCGCGCAGGAACGTCCCGGTCGTGATCACCACCGAACGCGCACGCACCGACACACCGTCATCCGTGAGCACGCCGACGACTGCGCCGCCTTCGATCAGGAAGCGCGCAGCGGTCCCCTCCGCCAATTGCACCGGGTGCGTGACTGGCAGCGACTCGAGCAGCGAACGCACCGCACGGCGATACAGCGTGCGATCACACTGCGCGCGCGGACTCGCGACTGCGGGACCCTTGCTCTGGTTCAGCATCCGGAACTGGATCATCGCGCGGTCGGTCGCGCGCCCCATGATCCCGCCGAGGGCGTCGACCTCGCGCGCGATGGTCCCCTTGGCGATGCCGCCGATCGCCGGGTTGCACGACATCTGGCCGATGGTGTCGAGCCGCTGCGTGAGCAGGATCACCCGCGCGCCGGAGCGCGCCGCCAACGCGGCCGCTTCGGTGCCGGCGTGACCGCCACCCAGGACGAGGACATCACAGTGCATGCGACAATCTACGTGGGGGCGGGCCATGCGAAGATGCCCCCCAGCCGCGCATGTCATTGCGCGGCGCCGGCGTTGAGATCCCCGCTTTGGGGGGCGGGCCCAGCCTGGGGGCTCCGGTCTCGCGTGTTCCAAGCGTCTTCGCCGCGGCGCCCCCTATACAGCATGCCGGGGGCGCCGCAATCGGCACATCCGGCGGAGGGGAGGGCTCGACGACACGGAACCCGCTCGCCCGGCCCCCCAGCGCCGGGCCCGCTTAGGATCTCAGCCGGGGCGCACGGCGGCGGGGTCGCGGGCGCGAGGCCTCGTCGAGCGCGCAAACCAAATGAGGGGCGCAGCCGTTTGGCTGCGCCCCATCTGTTTGGCGGCGGCGACCCCATGGTGGCGACGCACCAGCGGAGCCGCCGCCCGGCGCGCGGCTTGAGGACCGACGCGCCCGCGAGCCCCGCGACGGGCGCCCTGCAAGAGGTCCTTCGACTGCGCGCCGCTACGCCTGCCCAGCGTCCGGGGGCAGCGACTTCCGAGAGCCTGCCCTGACCAGAGCGAAGGGCCCCACTGCGGGGGCGGGGCAGAAATCGCAGTACATTCCCTCATCCCCATTCCGGACAATCGATGCGCCTCCCCTCGCTGCTCCTGCTGCCGGCTCTTTGCGTTGCCCTGCCCGCACAGACTGCCGCACCGGCCAAGCCCGCCTACAGCTACGTCAAGCTCGTCGACACCATGGTCGCCATGCGCGACGGCGTGAAGCTGCACACCTCGATCTATGTGCCGCAGAACTACAGCGGCCCGCTGCCGATCGTCTTCACCCGCACGCCGTACAGCATCACCGGCTCGGCCGGCCGCATGACCGGCAGCTATCGCGAACTCGCCGAGGATGGCTACGCCTTCGCCTTCCAGGACATCCGCGGCCACTACGGCAGCGAAGGCACCTTCGTGATGCAGCGCGCCCCACGCGATCGCAACGATCCGAAGGCCATCGACGAAGGAAGCGATGCCTACGACACCATCGACTGGCTCGTCAAGCGCGTCCCCGGCAACAACGGTCGCGTCGGCATGCTTGGCGTTTCCTACGACGGCTGGGTCGTCGTCCAGGCGCTGATGGATCCGCACCCCGCCTTCAAGGCCGCGTCACCGCAGGCATCGCCCGCCGACATGTGGATGGGTGATGACTTCCACCATCAGGGGGCATTCCGCCTGTCGTACGGATTCGAGTACGCCTACGACATGGAACAGGGAAAGGTCTCCAAGCAGTTCGCCTTCGATCGCGCCGACACCTATGACTGGTACTTGGCGCTCGGCTCGCTCGCGCGGGTCAACCAGGACGTCTTCAAGGGAACCATCCCCACCTGGAACGACTTCGCGGCGCACCCGAACTACGACGCCTTCTGGAAGAAGCAGGCGGCGGTGCCGTACCTTCAGCAGCCGGTCACCGTCCCGACGCTCAATGTGGCTGGGTGGTGGGACCAGGAAGATTTCTACGGGCCGGTCACCATCTACCGCGCCATGGAGAAGCACGACGCGAAGAACATGAACTTCCTGGTGGTGGGGCCGTGGAACCACGGCGGCTGGGGTGGCACCGGCAAGACGCTGGGACCGATCGACTTCGGCAGCAACACCGGCGACTACTACCGGCAGTCGATCCAGCGGCCGTTCTTCGCCTGCCATCTCAGGGGCGCAGCCGATGGCTGCACACCCGCCGAGGCGACGCTCTTCCGCGCGGGAGAGAATCGGTGGGTCAGCAACACGACCTTCCCTCGGCGCGACAACGTCACCCAGACGCCGATCTACACCGCCGCGTCAGGGGCCCTCTCCTTCTCGGCGCCGAAGGCCGCGGCCGCCGCCGACTCCTTCATCTCCGACCCGGCCAATCCGGTACCGTATCGTCGGCGGCCAATCCAGCCGACGTATGGCTCCGGCTCGCAGTGGCGCGCCTGGCTGACCGAAGACCAGCGCCTCGTCGACCATCGCCCCGACGTGCTCACCTGGCAGACCGGCGTGCTCGATGCCCCCGTCACCATCAGTGGCGAGATCATGGCCACGCTCTATGCGTCGACCAGCCAGAGCGACGCCGACTGGGTCGTCAAGCTGATCGACGTCTATCCCGACTCGCTCCCCTCGCCAATGGGCGGCTTCCAGTTCATGGTCGCCAACGACGTTCTGCGCGGCCGCTACCTCGAGTCATTCGAGACACCGCGTGCGCTCGTGCCGAACAAGGTCGAGAAGTTCACCGTCGACCTGCACACGCAGGAGTACACCTTCAAGCCGGGTCACCGGATCATGGTGCAGGTCCAGAGCACCTGGTTCCCGCTGATCGATCGCAACCCGCAGCGCTACGTCCCGAACATCTTCAACGCCAGCGCCGCCGATTTCCGGAAGGCCGTCCATGCGGTGCAGCGATCGGCGCGGTGGCCGACGCATGTGAGCCTGCCGATTCTCCGCCCTTAATGCGGGCGGGGGCCCGCATGGCCTGTACGGGCGCAGCATGCTGCGCCCGTACACCATGACCATGGCCCGCGTGGGTAAGCGTCCCGATCACCCCGCTCTCACCCACCGGAACACTTCGCGCAGCGTCGGCTTCTTGCCGTACATCAGGATCCCGGTTCGGTAGATCCGTCCCGCGACCCAGACGACGCCGAGCAGCGCGGCGACCATGATCACCAGTGACAGTGCCAATTCTGGCAGCGGCACCGCCGCCATCGACCAGCGCACCGGCATCACGAACGGCGCCGTGAAGGGGATCAGCGAAAGCACCGTGCCGAGGCCGCCGGACGGGTCCTTGATCACGGCGAAGACGCCGAAGAAACCGACCATGATCACCATGATGACGCCGGAGATCGCCTGCTGCGCCTCCTGGGTCGAGTTCACCATCGATCCCACGGCGGCGAAGACGGCGCCGAAGAGCAGGAAGCCGAGGGCGAAGTAGGTCAGGAAGACCACCAGCAGGTCGGTCGGAATCGACGGGATCGGCAGCGTCTGCATCGTCTCCACCGGCACCTTCAACAGCCCGGCAAGCACCGCGCGATTCTGCCCCACCACGAAGACCGTGCCGACCCAGATCGACATCTGCAGCAGGCCGACCGCGCCGACACCGATCACCTTGCCGAGCAGCATCTGGAAGGGCCGCAGCGACGAGGCGAGAATCTCCATGATGCGCGACGTCTTCTCCTCGATCACCGACATCATCGTCTGCTGGCCGAAGAGCACCACCGAGATGTAGAGCAGGAAGCCCATGATGTAGGCCAGAAGGAACGATGCGGCACCACTCTCGCCCGTCGGCTTCCCGTCGGCCACCTTGGTGGTCTTCATGTCGGCCGGCCGCATCGCGGCAGTCACCACACCGGCATCGACGCCGGCGCGCTCAAGTCGCGTTCCCACGACCACGGAGGAGATCAGCCGCTCGAGTTCGCCCATGGTCTCGAAGGACGAAACATTGGTGCCGAAGTACGCGACCTTCCCGGCGGCCAGCGTGTTCTCCGGCAGGATCATCACGCCATCCAGCGGCTCAGCCACGTCGCGCGAGGTGCGCTGCAGGAGCGAGTCGCGCTTGGCGGTCGGGTCCCCGGCGAGCGTGATGTGCTCGATGGTGTACTTGGGCCGGACGCCATCCTTGAAGGTCGGCTTCGCCAGGGCGGCAACGATCTGCACCCCGGTGGAATCGGCGGTGCCGTCGATCACGGCAATCCGCGTGGTCCGGTCGGTGCCGCGCATCATCAGCGCCGGCACGGTCATCGCAAACACCATGAGCAACGGCAGGCCGAGGGTGGCCAGCAGGAAGGCACGGGTGCGGACGCGCTCGATGAACTCCCGGCGCACGACGGCAAAGATCTTGTTCACGCGGCCTCCCCGGTGCGCGCGGCGACCGCGGCGTTACCAACCTTGGCGATGAAGATGGCCTGCAGCGACGGCTCGACGATCTCGAAGCGACTGAGCCCGACGCCCTCGCGGATCAGCGCGTGGAGCAACGCTTCCGGATCGGCGCCCTCCGCCATGCGCAGATCGGCCGAAGCGCCGTAGTCGTCGATGGTCTCGATCAGCCGCCGATCGGCCAGCACCCGCTCCGCCTTCTCGCGATCGTGGGTGAAGCCGAGGGCGATATGCCGCCCACCGAAGCCGGCCTTGATCTCCTGCAGGGTGCCGTCGACCACCTTCTCGCCGCGGGCGATGATCACGATGTGATCGCACATCCGCTCCGCCTGCTCCATGATGTGGGTCGAGAAGAGGACGGTGACCCCCGACTTGGCGAGCTCGATCACCACGTCCTTCATCACCTGGGAGTTGACCGGGTCGAGTCCCGAGAAGGGCTCGTCCAGCACCACCAGCTCGGGGTCGTGGAGCAGCGATCCGGCGAACTGGACCTTCTGCTGCATCCCCTTGGAGAGGTCCTCGACCTTCTTCTGGGCCCAGTCGGCGATCCCGAGCCGGTCGAGCCACTTGGCGGCCCGTCGCTTCGCCTCGCTCCGGGCGATCCCCTTCACTTCGCCGAAGAAGACCAGATGATCGAGCACTTTCATCTTCTTGTAGAGGCCGCGCTCCTCGGGGAGGAAGCCGATCCGGGGGGAGAGGTCACGCCCCTTCCGGTCCGACCCGAAGAGGGAGATCGACCCCTCGTCCGGCTCGATGATGTCCATCATCATCCGGATCGAGGTGGACTTCCCGGCCCCATTGGGGCCCAACAAACCGAAAATGCCGCCGGTTGGGACCTCGAAGGAGAGGTCCTTGACGGCGACATGGCCTGAAAAGCGTTTGGTGACCTTCTCGAAGCGAACAGCGGCAGCTGCCACAGAGTTCCCCAGGTAGGAGTGGACGGGGGAACTTACTGCCTCAGGCGGTCGGGAGTTTCAGTGGTGAACAACCGATCATCGATCATCGATCATCGATCATCGATGATCGATGATCGACTATCAGAACTTCCCGACGGAGAGGAACTCGTCGGCCGGGATCACCAGCGTCCTGTGCTCCGGCGGCACCCCGAACTTCCGCAGCTGGGCCAGCCATCCCTCCCGGTCATTCCCGGGCTCGAGGATCGTGGTGTCGCGCATCACGACCCCGCGCTCCTGGCGCTCGTGCCAGCGACCGACGTAGGTCCGGCCGCTGGCCCCCTCGATCAGCACGGTGATCCCGTGCAGCTCGTCGTGCCCGGGGTGAAGCACCATGCCGCTCACGCGCAGTGGGTCTCGAAGGCGGTGACGATCGCGGCGGCGATCATCTCGGGCGACCGCCCCTCGATCTCGTGCCGATGGATGAACGCGACCACCTCGCCATCCTTGAGCAACGCCGCCGACGGCGATGACGGCTGGTACTGCCCGAAGTACGACCGCACGCGCGCCGTGGCGTCGAGGTCCTGCCCCGCAAATACCGTCAACAGCTTCGCCGGCTTGGCCGTCGCCGTCGCGAGTGCCTTGGCCAGCGCCGGCCGTGCGCCACCCGCTGCGCAACCGCACATCGAGTTCACGAAGACGAACGCGGTCCCTTCCGCATTGCCGAGCGCGGCATCGACCTCGTCGACGGTCTTCATTTCCTGCACGCCGAGGCGGGTGACTTCTTCGCGCATCGGCTTGATCATCAGTTCGGGGTAAGGCATAGGGTGGAGCTCCTAGTTAAGTCGTTAGTCGTTAGTCGTTAGTCGTTAGTCGTTAGTCGTTAGTCGTTAGTCGTTAGAAAAAGCCGTGAGCGTGGGGTTTCCGGTCACACCCTAACGACCAATGACTAACGACCAACGACTCAGGTCCCGGGATTCAAAGCTTCTTTGAGCACGTGCCACACCATCGTCGCACACTTCACGCGCATCGGATACACCGACAATCCCTTGAAGGCGACCAATTTGCCGAGGCCGTCCAAGTCACCGGGCTGGCCGGTGAGCATGGCGTGGAAGCCGTCGAAGAGCGCCATCGCCTCGGGGATCGTCTTCCCCTTGATGGCGGTGGTCATCATCGAGGAGGAGGCGCGGCTGACCGCGCATCCCTGCCCCTGGAAGCCGACCTCGGTGATCCGCCCCTCGGCGTCGACCACCAGGTCGAGCGACACTTCGTCGCCGCAGAGCGGGTTGCGCCCCTCGGCGTGATGCGTTGGCGCGTCGAGCCGCTTGAAGTTCCGCGGCGAGCGATCGTGCTCGATGATCAGCGTCTGGTACATCTCGTCCATGCCGGCCATCAGCGGAAGAGCTCCCGCACCTTCTCGAGCCCCGTCCCCAGGGCACGCACGTCGGCCTCGGTCGTGTAGGGCCCGAACGAGGCACGCGCCGTCG
Source organism: Gemmatimonadota bacterium (assembly GCA_016720805.1). Taxonomy (NCBI): domain Bacteria; kingdom Pseudomonadati; phylum Gemmatimonadota; species Gemmatimonadota bacterium. The sequence goes on from JADKJZ010000005.1 coordinate 42,964, forward strand.
CCGGCACGCCGAAGCGGGCATGCAACGGCTGGGTGCAGTGGTGGCCCGCGCGAATGCAGATCCCGCGCGAGTCGAGGATCGAGGCGATATCGTGCGGATGCGCACCAGTCATCGTGAAGGTCAGCACCCCGACGCTCTGCGTCGGCTTGGCCAGCAACTTCACGCCTGGGATGGCCTCGAGCATTTCGCGGCCGAGGTGGAGCAGCCGTTCGTCTTCGGCCTGCCACGCCGCGCGGTCCTCGGACATGACCCACTGCATCGCGGCGTCCATCCCGATGACGCCCGCGATGTTCGGCGTCCCCGCCTCGAAGCGCTGCGGCCCCGACGCGAAGGTGGTCCGCTCGAAGGAGACGCGGTCGATCATGTCGCCGCCCCCCTGATAGGGCGGCATCGCGGCCAGCAGTTCTCGCCGCGCCCAGAGGACGCCGACACCGGTCGGCCCGAAGAGCTTGTGGGCGGAGAAGCAGTAGAAGTCGGCGCCGAGCGCCGTCAGGTCAACCGGGAAGTGCCCGACCGCTTGCGCGCCGTCGACCAGCACCGGGACACCGTGGACCCGCGCCATGCTGGTCAGCTGGGCGATCGGGTTGATGGTGCCAAGCGTGTTCGAGACGTGCGCCACCGCGAGCAGCGCCGGCCCCTCGGCCAGCAACTTCCCGGCGGCCGCGAGGTCGAGCTCGCCCGTGTCGGTGACCGGGATCGCCTTCAGTGCCGCGCCGGCCAGCTGCCAGGGAACGATGTTGGCGTGGTGCTCCATCTCGGTGACCAGCACCCACGTCCCCGGCCCGACCTTGGGGTGGAGGAACGACTGCGCCACCAGATTGGTCGAGCCGGTGGTGCCGGTGGTGAAGACGATCTCGTCCTCGCGCACGCCGCCGAGAAAACGCGCCACGGTGGCGCGGGTTCCGTCGTAGGCCATCGTGGCGCGCTCGGAGAACTCGTAGACACCGCGATGGATGTTGGCGTTCCACCCCTCGTAGAACGCCATCTCGGCGTCGATCACGACCTGGGGCTTCTGCGTGGTGGCGCCGCTGTCGAGGTACACCAGCGGCTCCCCGCGCGAGGTGCGGGCAAAGATCGGGAACTGCGCCCGCACGGACTCACTCATCCCAGCATCTCCTCGAGCCGATCGCGCACGATCCGCTCGATGCCGTTCCGCACCGCGGGAATGGTCACCTCGGTCAGCACTTCCGCCGCGAAGGCCCAGATCAGGAGTTCCTGCGCCGTGCGGCCGCCGATGCCGCGCGTCTGCAGATAGTAGCGCTGCTGCTCGTTCAAACGGCCGACCGTGGCGCCGTGGGTGCACTTCACGTCGTCGGCGAAGATCTCGAGCTGCGGCTTGGTGTCGACCTTGGCCTGATCGGAGAGGAGCAGGTTGCGGTTGGTCTGCTTGGCATCGGTCTTCTGCGCGATCGGCTCGACGAAGACCTTGCCGTTGAAGACGGCGCGCGACTTGTCGGCCAACACGCCCTTGTAGACCTCCCACGAGTTGCAGTTGGGCTGGTCGTGGAAGATCGCCGAGTGGGTATCGGCGAGCTGCTCGTGCTGCGTGAGGTAGAGGCCGTACATCAGCGTCTCGACCTGCTCGCCCGCGAGACGGGCATGCAGGTTGTGGCGCGACACCTTCCCGCCGATCGACAGCGCGAACGAGCGGTAGTGCGACGCCCGGGCCTGATGCGCGTGGGTGTAGCCGACATGCCAGGCGCGGGCGCCTTCGCGCTGCACCCGGATGTGCTCGACCCACGACGCTTCGCCAAGCACCACCTCGGTGACGGCATTGCTCAGGTGGAGTGTGTCGGCCAGCGAAACGAACTGTTCCACGACGGCGCCGCGTGCGGCCTTGGCCGCAGTGATCAGCACGCGCGGCGCGACCAGGGCGCCATCCGCGGCGGAGGTCGTCAGGTGCAAGATCTCGAGCGGCGCCGCCAGTTCCGTCCCGGCGGCGAGGTGCAGCACCACGCCATCGGTGAAGGTCGCCAGCGAGAGCGCCGAGAACGGCGTCGCAGTCGGCAGCGCGATGGTGCCGAGGTGCGTCTCGACCGCGGCGTCACCGGCGGCAATTGCCGCTCGCAATGACGAGGCCTGAATGGAGGCCGGGAGGTTCGAGAGCGCCGCGACGAAGACGCCGTCGACCAGGACGGCGAGCGGTCCATCGGCAAGACGCAGCGCGGCGACATCCGCCGCCGTCACCGGCGCCGAGGCGCCGACGGCCGTCCACGCGGTGGCCGCAATCGGGGCGACCGGCGTGAAGCGCCACTCTTCGTCGCGCGTCGACGGGACGCCGACTTCGGCGAAGCGGGCGGCGGCCGCCTGACGGCGGGCCACGAGCCATGCCGGCCCGGTGCCGGTGGCTGCGTCGGCGAGGGCAGCGAACGCCATGGCGCCCACGCTGATCGAGGGCGTGATGCTCGTGGTGCTGCTCATCAGACTGCCACTCCCTCGGGCAGGCCCGTCAGCCACTCGTAGCCCTTCGCCTCGAGCTCGTGCGCCAGCTCCTTGCCGCCTGACTTCACGATCTTCCCGCCGGCCAGCACATGCACGAAATCCGGCACGATGTAATCGAGCAGGCGCTGGTAGTGGGTCACCAGGATGATGGCGCGTTCCGGCGAGCGGAGCTTGTTGACGCCGTCGGCGACAATCCGCAGCGCATCGATGTCGAGGCCGGAGTCGGTCTCGTCGAGGATCGCGAGCTTCGGCTCAAGCACCGCCATCTGCAGGATCTCGTTCCGCTTCTTCTCGCCACCGGAGAAGCCGAAGTTGACCGCCCGCTCCATGATCTCCGGGCCCCACTCGACCACCTTGAGCTTCTCCTCGAGCAGGTCGAGGAAGTCCATCGGGTCGAGCTCGTCGAGCCCGCGCGCCTTGCGGACCTCGTTGTACGCCATGCGGAGGAAGTAGGCGTTGGTCACGCCCGGGATCTCCACCGGATACTGGAATGCCAGGAAGACGCCGGCCCAGGCGCGCTCCTCCGCCTCCATGTCGAGCAGGTCCTCGCCCTCGAGCGTCGCGGTGCCGCTGGTGACGTCGTAGGCCGGATGCCCCGAGAGCACCTGCGCCAGCGTGCTCTTGCCGGAGCCGTTCGGGCCCATGATGGCGTGGACTTCGCCGGCGTTCACGGTCAGCGAGATCCCCTTGAGGATCTCCTTCTCGTCGACGGAGGCGTGGAGGTTCGAGATCTGGAGCAGTGCCATTCGTTGAGATCCTTGAACAGGTCGTTAGTCGTTAGTCATTGGTCGTTAGAGGTTGGTCATTCCGTGGCAGGGCAGGCGATCGCTCGGCACCCTAACGACTAACGACCAACGACTAACGGCTCCTACCCTACGCTTCCTTCCAGCGACACCCCCAGCAGCTTCTGCGCCTCCAGTGCGAACTCCATCGGGAGCTCCCGGAAGACTTCCTTGCAGAAGCCGTTGACGATCAGCGAGATCGCGTGCTCGGTGTTCAGGCCACGCGCCTTGCAGTAGAAGATCTGGTCTTCGCCGATCTTGCTGGTGCTCGCCTCGTGCTCCACGTCGGAAGTGCTGTTCTGCACGTCGATGTAGGGGAAGGTGTGCGCCCCGCAGGCGTTGCCGATGAGCATCGAGTCGCACTGGGTGTAATTGCGCGCCCCGTGCGCCTTCGGGAGGATCTTCACCTGGCCGCGGTAGGAGTTCTGCCCGCGCCCGGCGCTGATCCCCTTCGAGACGATGGTGCTCTTCGTGTTGCGGCCGATGTGGATCATCTTGGTGCCGGTGTCGGCCTGCTGCATGCCGTTCACCACCGCCACCGAGTAGAACTCGCCGATGCTGTCGTCGCCCTGGAGGATCACTGACGGGTACTTCCAGGTGATCGCCGAGCCGGTCTCGACCTGGGTCCACGAGATCTTGGCCCGTGCCCCCGCCTTGCCGCGCTTGGTGACGAAGTTGTAGATCCCGCCGACGCCGTTCTCGTCGCCGGCGTACCAGTTCTGCACCGTGCTGTACTTGATGGTCGCGTCATCGAGGGCGACCAGCTCCACCACCGCCGCGTGCAGCTGATTCTCGTCGCGCTTCGGCGCCGTGCAGCCCTCGAGGTACGAGACGTACGCGCCCTCTTCGGCCACGATCAGCGTCCGCTCGAACTGCCCGGTGTTGGCGGCGTTGATGCGGAAGTAGGTCGACAGCTCCATCGGGCAGCGCACACCCTTCGGGATGTACACGAACGAGCCGTCGGAGAAGACCGCCGAATTCAGCGCGGCGAAATAGTTGTCGGAGGCCGGCACGACCGAGCCGAGGTACTTCTGCACCAGCTCGGGATGCTCCTTCACCGCTTCGCCGAAGGAGCAGAAGATCACCCCTTCCTTGGCGAGCGCCGCCTTGAACGTCGTGCCGACCGAGACGGAGTCGAAGATCGCGTCGACGGCGACGCCGGCCAGCAGCTTCTGCTCGCTGAGCGGGATGCCGAGCTTCTCGTACGTGGCCAGCAGCTTCGGATCGACGTCGTCGAGCGAGCCGAGCGGCGTCGTGGTCTTCGGTGCCGAGAAATAGGCGATCGCCTGGTAGTCGATCGGCGTGTAGTGCACGTTCGGCCAGGTCGGCTCGGTCATCTCCTGCCAACGGCGGAACGCCTTCAAGCGCCAATCGAGCAGCCACTCGGGCTCCTCCTTCTTGGCGGAGATGAAGCGGACCGTCTCCTCGGAGAGTCCCGGGGGCATCGTGTCCTGCTCGATGTCGGTGACCCAGCCGTGCTTGTACTCGCGATTGACCAGCGCGTCCATCTCGGTGCTCACGAAGCCTCCAAGCCTGCGTCGTCGCCCGGATTGGCGACTCGATAGCTGCATGTGCCGCAACCGCCCGCGATGCGCGAGCGGCGCTCGATTGGTGCCCCGAAGACCTGCGCCAGGAAGCGTTCCTCGGCGGCGCAGACTTCAGGAAAACGTTCCGCGACCAGGCGATGCGGACAGTGGTGCTCGGTGAGGAGCCCCCCCGTCGCCGCATGCACCCAGGTCGCCATGTACCCCTCGGCGTCGAGCACCCGCGCGACCACCTCTCCCCGCTGCTCCGGGGTGACTCCGCGCGTCTCGACCTCCAGCCGCTCGGCGAGCGACCGGTACTGCTGCTCCAGCAGCGCCACCGCCGCGTCCCGCCCCGACGTCGCGACCAGGTGGTCGAGCAGGTCGGTCAGGGTCCGCTCGTAGCGGTCCGGAAAGAGGCTATGTCCTTTGGGAGTAAGGCGATAGGTGTGCGCCGGGGCGCCGACACCCTTCGAGGTCCGGTCGAACCCGACGACCCCCTCGGCCTCCAACTCCTTCAGATGATGCCGCACCGCGTTCAGCGAATACCCCAGCGCGGCCGCAAGATCCCCGGCCGTCGCCCCACCCTCGCGCTTCAGGTGCAGCAGCACCAGCCCGCGGGGACCGCGGTGCCCGACCGGAACGGCCGTATCAGCAAAGGAAAGCGCTGGAGATGCCATAAGGGGGCAAGACTACGCGGAATTTGGGGATTTGTCAATTCGTGCGAAGATATTGGTGCGATTGCCCATGTTACCCATGCGGTTGGTCGTCGTGTGTGTAAGGGCGCAGCATGCTGCGCCCCTACACAGATCTCACCGCACGGACGGGGTCAAAACCACCGCCCCACCCTCAAGAACAACGCCTCCCGTCCCGCATCGTTCCAGCCATACTCCACACGGACCGGACCGAGGGGAGTGTCCGAGCCGATCCCGACTCTGGCGCCGGCAACCCAGCCGCCCCGCGCAAAGACCCCGCGGGACCGGAGCGCGAGGTCGCGATTGGTAGCCGTGCCGTCCGTGCTCGGGAGACCGATCAGCGTCGTGGGCGTGCTTCCGATCGCGGTTCGGCCGATCGCGCCCTGCAACCGAACCCGGAGCGGACCGATGACCGCGCGGGAGACCGCCAAGGCGCCGAACGCCTCGCGGTCGCCACGGCGTTCGCCGAGGTGGAGGCCGGGGAAGCCGTCCTCGCCGCCGAGCGAGAAGGTGAGCGGCACGGGCAGCATCTCGCCGACGCCGAGGCGGAGGTGAGGCTCGAAGCGCATCCCGCCCCACTCGCCACGGCTTCGGAATTCGCCGGTGACCAAGCGATAGCGTGAGGTGTACGCTGCCTCCACGCGCGTCGCCTGGTCGCGATCGTCACTCAGTCGCTCGATGATCAGGCGACCACCGGCGGCGGAGGCGGTGGATCGGAACCGCGTCCGCAGATCGGCCGCATCCCAGCTGCGGAACTCTGCCATCAGCGAGAGCCGCACGTCACGGCCGACGAACCGCTCGACGCCGGTGGTGATGGCGAGATGCTGCAGGTCATCGGAAGGCACTTCGAAGCCGTCCACATCGAAGCGGCGCACATCCTCGCCATGCAAGCCGAGTGTCGCGACGGGTGAGAAGACGGCGCGGCCGAGCAGCGTCTGGCGCCGACCAGTCAGGTCGAGGTCACGACGAAAGCGACCGAGCGCCAGTACACCGGATGCTTCGGCGTGCAGCACCGGAAGATTGCGATCGGCGAAGCCACCCCACACTCGCCCACCGAGCTCGGTGTCATACGCGATTCCGATGCCGGCCACGCGGCGCGGCAACCGTCGCAGGATCGGCTGCAGACGGACCGTGTCGCCGCTGCCGACCGGACCGAGCCAGATCTCGCGGAAGACCTCGCGCTCGCCGAGCGAAAAGAGTTGCGCCTGCAACTCGGCCTCGTTCACCGCGCGGGGCGCCTCGAGCGCGAGGGTGCGTCGCAGCAGCCGTACACCGGAGGGGTCGGATGCATCACCACGGAGCCCAAGCAACTTCCGCGGCATTGCGATCGGCGGACGCGGCGTGGCGGCGAGCCCCTGACAACTCCAGCGCGCCACCATCGAATCACCGGCAATGCGGCCGAGGCGAATGAGCGAATCGACGGCCGCGGACGAAAAATCGAGTGCACGAAATCCTTCGACCGAGGGCCGGATCATCAGGTCGTCGGCCCCGAGTGAGTCGGCTGGCTGGCGGAAGAGCCAATTGAGGAGACGATCAGCGATCACCAGTGGTGAATCGAGATCGAGGGTGTCGGCCGGCCGTTCGGTGACGTCGCTGACCAGGACGCGCACCGCGCCTTCGTTGCGGGCGACACCAACCGGAATGTTGGCCGCCAAGCCGCCGTCGGTGAGGGTCAACGCGCCGATCTTCTCGGGAGAGAAGACCAACGGAATCGCGATCGACGCGCGCACCGCCTGGGCGAGGTCGCCGCCACGCAACACCACCACGCTGCGATCGCGCAGGTTGGTGGCCACCACGCGCAGCGGAATCGGGAGGTGATCGAAGTTGCCGCGTGCGAGGAGGTTGCCGCGAAGCATCGCCCCGTTGAGCGCCGCGGTCACCTGATACTGCCGGACTGCGGGACTCTGGATCGAGAAGCCGGCCTCGCCCTCTTCCCAGAGCAGCAGCGGAAGGAGCGATCCCCAGACGACGGGGCCGCGGAGTTCCTTGGCGCGGAAGATGTCACGGGCGGCGAGCGCCCGTGCGAGGGAATCGATCTCGCGAGCCGGATAGCCGGCGGCATAGAGCGCGCCGATCATGGCGCCCATCGAGGTGCCGACGATCAGGTCGGGGCGGACGCCAGCGGCTTCGAGCGCGGCAATCACCCCCACATGCGCCAGTCCCTTGGCGCCGCCGCCGCTCAAGACCAGGGCGGTGACGCCCGGGCGGCAGGCAGGTGCCTGTGCTGGCATTGCGGTCGCCGTGATGGCGCAGCCGAGGAGGGCAACAAGGGTCCGACGAGCCAGCGAGATCATGGCGCGAAACGTAACGCGCCGGGTGGCCACGGCGGTCGGCGGCATGCCCCGAAATCGTCTCCCCCTTGCGCCGGGGGCGGGCGCGTTCCTACACTCTCCCCTGACCGCGGGACCCCCTACCCGTGTAACCCAGCCGGCGCAGTCCGGAGGAGTGCTCGTTCGATGCCGTACATCATTACCGATGCCTGTATCGGCGTGAAGGATCGCGCCTGCGTGGATGTCTGCCCCGTCGACTGCATTTACGAAGGGGAGGAGCAGCTCTTCATCCACCCCGATGAGTGCATTGACTGTGGCGCCTGTGAACCGGAGTGCCCGGTCAGCGCGATCTATCCGGAGGAAGATGTGCCGGCGAACCTCCAGGCGTTCATCGCGAAGAACAAGGACATCTTCGACTCGGACACGCCGCCGGGACGTCCGCGCAAGTAACCGCGTGAGCGCACCAACGAGACGCCCCCGGAGCCAAAGCTCCGGGGGCGTCCTTATTGGCAGGATACCTGCTGTCTGGCGGTGACGAAGGGGGAAGGATCGTCGGGGCCGCCACAGAGAAATACGCCCGGCCCCGGCCAATGGTTTCAGGCTAGCGTCCGGCGGGCAGGCGATCGAGAAATTGCTGCATCGCCGCCGTCGTCTCGGCCGGTCGTTCCAGGGTCGGCAGGTGGCCTGCGCCCTTCACCTCGACCAATACCGCGCCAGGAATCGCCGACGCCATGGCGCGCGCCACGTCGGGTGGTGTCAGCCGATCCTCGCTCCCCACGATCACCAGCGTCGGTGTGTTGGCGAGTGTCGGCAGCAGGTCGCGGGAATCGGCACGATCGCGCATCGCGGTCACGGCAGCGACGATCGTCTCCCGCGGCGTCAGCGCCATTTGAGACACCACGGTGTCGCGCAGCTTCGGCGTCACGTCCGCGGCGAAGAGCTTCCCGCCAAGCGCCAGTGCGATGGGCCCGACCCCCTCACTCCGCACTCGATCGATCGTCGTGGTGCGCGCCGCACGTGCGGCCTCGTCGTCGGGACGCGGCGACGTGTCGAGCAGGATCACACCGAGCAACCGTTCACGATGTCGCCGGACAAATTCGAAGGCGATGTAGCCGCCCATCGACAGCCCCGCGATGACCGCACGTTGAATTCCGAGCGCGTCGAGCAGCGCGGCAAGGTCGTCGGCGTGTTCGGTAAGCGTGGTCGGCGACGGTGAGTCGCACGAGGCACCGAAGCCACGCAGGTCCGGCACGATACACTGGACGCCCTCGAGCCCTTCCAGTTGCGGCTTCCACATGCTCTGGTCGAGTGGATAGCCGTGGACCAGCAGCAAGGGGATCGCGCCCTCCCCGACCTCGACGTACTCGAGCGGGTGGCCGTTGGGGAGGGTGATGGTGCTCATGTCGACATCCTGCAGGTGAGGGTGAGGGGTGAGGGGTGAAACGTGAAAGGTGAAACGGAATCCGGGGTGAAAGCACGTTTCACGTCTCACGACGCCCCCTCACCCCTCACCCAGCGGGGCCGAAGGCCGAGCCCCAATCGACTACCTTTCCTTCAACTCAACGCTCTGGTGACGCATGGCGCCCTCAACCGACTACATCCGGCACGCCGCGAAGCTGACTCGGCAACTGGCGATGGACGCCTCGATGGGCACGCCGCCAGAGCTCACCGCCGAATATCTCAAGACCCTCGCCAAGGCGCTTGAGCAGGTGGTAGACGGCCTGGAGCAGGCCTCGAAGCGGAAGGACTAGATGGCCGACGTGCGCCTGGTGGATCGACCCGAGACGTTCCACGCCCTCCTCGATGAGGTACGCGGCGCCCCGCTGGTCGCGCTCGACACCGAGGCGGCGTCGTTCCACCGCTTCCACGACCGGATCTACCTGGTCCAGCTCTCCACCCGGACGCTCACGGCGGTCATCGACCCCCTCGGCGTCGGCGATCTCACGCCGATCGGCGACCTGCTGGCCGACCCCGCCATCGAAGTGATCTTCCACGACGCCGATTACGACCTGCGGCTCTTCGACAAGCAGTTCAGCTTCCGCGCGAGCCATCTCTTCGATACCCGGATTGCCGCCCAGTTCCTCAACGAACCCGGGATCGGCCTCGGCGCCCTCCTCGCCAAGTACTTCAACGTCACCGCCGACAAGCGCTTCCAGCGCGCCGACTGGTCGGCACGGCCGCTGTCAGCGCCGATGCTCGACTACGCGGCGGGCGATACGGTTCACCTGTGTGAGTTGCGAGACATACTCCTAGAACAACTTGACGCCATGGGGCGCACCGAGTGGGTCGCCGAGGAATTCGAGAACCTCGAGAAGATCCGCTGGACCGGTGGTGGCGAGGGACCGGAGACCGCCTTCCTCCGTCTGAAGGGCGCCAAGGCGTTACAGCGCCGCGAGTTGGCGATTCTCCGGGAGCTCTACAATTGGCGCGAGGAAACCTCCGCCCGACTCGACCGCGCCTCCTTCCGGGTCTTGGGCAATGAGGTCCTCTTTGCCCTGGCCCAGCAGCCGGTGCATACCCTCGAAGAACTTGGCCGGGTGAAGGGGGTAGGACAGGAAGGCGCCCAGCGCCGCGGCAACGAGATCCTCGCCGCGATCGCCAAAGGCGAAGCGATCCCCGAGCGGGATCTCCCGCGGGTGGAGCGGCCGGCCCGGCGCATCCCCGATCCCGCCTTCGAGGCGCGCGTCGAGGCGCTCAAGCACCGGCGCAACCGGTTGGCGGAGGAGCTTCAGCTCGCGCCCGGGGTATTGTGCCCTAACGGAACCCTCGAGGCGATTGCCCGGGCGGAACCTGCCTCCCTCGACGCGCTCGCCACGATTCCCGAGCTGCGCCGCTGGCAGGTGAAGGTCCTTGGGCCCTCGCTGCTCCAGGCGGTTGCCGCCAGCGGATGAGCGCCGCGCTCACTCAATGCCGACTTGCACGTTAGGATTAGCAGATGACCGCCGACGCCCGACCCCCTGTGACCCCCGAACTCGCCAAGAAGGCGCTCCGTGCCGTGAAGGACCCGGAGCTGGGGCTGAACGTGATCGACATCGGCCTGATCTACGACGTCGCCGTCGCCGATGACGGCGCCGCGAAGGTGACGATGACGCTGACCTCCCCAGGCTGCCCCTCGGGCGCCGAGATCATGGAGGACGTCCGCCGCACCCTCGCCGACCTGGAAGGGATCAGCAACGTCGAGGTCGAGTTGGTGTGGGAGCCGTACTGGACGCCGGAACGGATGGATCCGAGAGTCAGAGCCTTCTTGGGTCACTAGGGATGATGGATGATGGACAATGGATGGACCACGATCGAGGGAGCACCGAAGAACATTTCGGCGCTCCCTTTTCAGTTTATCCATCATCCATCATCCATCATCCATCATCCTATCAGCAGCTCTTTCCGACCGCCCGTCTCGCCGCGTCGCTCACCTTCGCGCGAATCTCCCGAATCTGTTCGAACGACCTGGTCGCGTTGCGCGGATCGTAACTGCGATTGGTGAGCAGCACCACGAAGAGGTCGGCCGCCGGGTCGATCCAGATCAACGTGCCCGTCCATCCCGTGTGCCCAAAGGTCGTGGCGGTGGCGCAGCGGCCGTAGAGCGGTGGTTTGCCGTCGCCCGGATTGAGGATCGGTGTATCCCAGCCGAGGGCGCGGGTCCCCGACGCGAAGCTGCGTTCGGTGAAGCGGAGCGCGGTCGCGGTGTTGAGCCAGGGCGAGGGCGCCGCCACGTCGCCAAGCGCATGGAGCCACGACCGCGCGAAGCGGGCGAGATCGGCGCCGGTGGAGAAGACGCCGGCGTGCCCCGCGACGCCGCCCAGGATGCGGGCGTTCTCGTCATTGACCACGCCGCCGATGGCTCGGCCGCGCAGTTTCGCGGTCGGTACCGCGCGCGTCTGGTCGGCGGCCGGCGGCGACCAGAACGTGGTGCGCATCCCCAGCGGCTCGAACACTTCCTGTCGCGAGACGCTGTCGAATGGCTCGCCGGCCACTCGCTCCACCACCATCGCCGCCAGCATCGCATTGAGGTCGCTGTACAGCGCGGAGGCACCCGGCATTCTCGCCAGCGGCACGGTCAGCAACTTCTCGCGCGCGGCGGAGATGGTGGGGTGCCCGCGATAGAGCGCCTCGTACGGCGGCAAGCCACTGGTATGATCGAGCAGCATCCGCACCGTGACCTGATCCTTGGAAACTCCCATGAACTCGGGGAGGTAGCGCTCAACCGGTGCCTCGAGGTCGAGTTGGCCGCGCTCGACGAGCTTGGCGACCGTGCTTGCGGTGGCGACCACCTTGCTGAGCGAGGCGATGTCCCAGAGGGTGGAAGCGGGATCGGGACGCGTCGTGCGGTTGCTCCAGGTGAAGTGGCCGTAGCCCTTCTGGTAGAGCACGCTGTCGCGGCGACCGACCATCACCACGGCGGCAGGATAGATGCCGCGGCGGATGCCATCCTCGATGGCCGCATCGATCGCCTGGAGTGCGGTGGCGCGCTGCGCGGCAATCGACGATGGCAGGGCGACGAGAGACAACAGGAGGAGAACGCGTTGCATACTGCTAGAGACGCACGACGAGGGTGATCCGTGTCACGGCGTGCGGATCGGACCAGGAGTGACAGCGTAGAGGAGTTGCAGGGTGGCGCGGTCGCGCCGGGATGGTGACCCCACCGGCGAGGTGTGATACATCAGGTCGTCCTCGCGGTCAGAGTGGGGCAAGCCAAGGGCGTGGCCGAATTCGTGGGCGGCGACGCGGCGGCGAATCGCCGGCGGGACGACCAGGGAGTCAGGGTTCTGGCGCAGCGCGAGGGACATCGTCACGCTCTGCACGACGCCGTCGCTGCCCCAGCGAACCCCGGTGAGCCCCAACTGCGACTCGACGCCGAGCATCGGGCTCCAGGAGACGGTGATATCGGCCGTCGAGTCCGCGGTCTCCTGCAGATCGAACCCCGCCTCGTTGCTGCTCCACACCGCCATTCCGGCCCGCGCATCGGCGAGCGCGCCCTCCCAGTCGGGCAGCGCGCTGTCGGTGACGAAACGGACCGTGAGGACTCGGCGCTGGCGGTCCTCCCAGCGGATCACGGTGGAATCGCTGGTGGCGAACATCGAGTCGAGATAGACGCGCCGCCCCTCCCGCGCGATCCGGCGGCGGGTGGCCAGCCGCGCCTGGAGGTCAATCGCCGGCGTGCCGAGGGGCGGTGCATTGATCGCCTCGGGGAGCGGGCCGATCTGCCGAGCCGCTGGACGCCCCGGCGCCGGGGAATCGGCTGCCGGTGGCGGGGGCACGGGGCGCTCTGCGGCCCGACGCGAAGCGCCCCCCACCACGACCACGGTGACGAGGAGGGCGAAGCTGGCGATGGTCAGACGCTGGTCCATCTTGGGAATATCGGCTGTGCCGTCCCACGGGGCGAGGGGTGTTGGCTGGCGCAGAGGGATGGGCGCTCCTACCATTGTGCCGTGTTCGACTCTCTGGGACGGGCCCTGGTGCGCTGGCGCTGGGCCGTCATTGCGATCTGGGCCGTCATCGGTGTCCTCGCGGCGGTCCGCGCCGGGGACACCGTCGGCATGCTCAAGCTTCGGGGCGGCGCCAACGCCACGACCGAGGCGCGCGTCGCCGATTCGCTCCTCTCCGCACGCTTCTCCCGGCCGATCAGCGAATTCTTTGCGGTGACGGTGCAGGGCCCCGCCCGGATGACGGAGGGGATCCCCGGGCAGCTGCTCGACTCCCTCCTCGCCGCGGCGCGCGCCCAACCGTTCGCAAGCGGCGTCGTGTCCGTCCGCACCACCAAGGACTCGACATTCGTCGCGCGCGACGGCCGCACCACCTTCTTCCTGGTGGCGCTCAACCGGCGCGATGGCGATTCCGTCGCCGCGGCCGTGGCCCCACTGCGGCAGGCCCTCGACTCCGTCCTCCGTCGCTTCCCCGACCGCGACGCCTACAGCGTGCTGGTGACCGGCCGCGCCCCGCTCGACCTCGACATTCGCGCCGTCTCGGCCGAGGACGCCACCCGCAACGAGACGAAGCTGGTGCCGATCACCCTGGCGATCCTGATCCTCGCCTTCGGCGCGCTGGTGGCTGCGTTCCTCCCGATCATCGTCGGCGTGATGGCGATCGCGATCACGCTCACGCTGGTCGGTTGGGTGGCCACCTTCTTCCCGATGTCGATCTTCGTGCTCAACATGATCTCGATGATCGGCCTGGGTGTCGGGATCGACTATTCGTTGCTGGTGATCACCCGCTTCCGCGAGGAGCTGAACGCCGGGCTTCGCCCGCGTGAGGCGGCGGCCCGCACCTTCAGCACCGCCGGGCACGCGGTGATGGTGTCGGGGATGACGGTGGTGGTCGGCTTCGGCGCGTTGCTGCTCACGCCACTGACCGAGACGCGCTCGGTGGGGATCGCCGGACTGCTGGTGGTGGCCGTGGCCGTGCTGCTCGCCACCACACTGCTCCCCGCCCTTCTCTCGCTGCTGGGGCGCAACATCGACCGGCCGCGCTGGCTCGCGCGCCGGCTCGCCTGGTACCACCGGCCGCAGATCTGGGAGCGCTGGGCGCGCTCGCTCTCGCGCCATCCGTATCGCGCGCTGGTCATTGGCGGGACGATCATCGCACTGCTCACGCTGCCCGCGCTCAAGCTGCGGATCGGGCTGCCCTCGCGGCACTGGTGGCCGGAAGAGACCGAGGCCGGGGCCGGTGTCGCCACGCTGGAGCGGATGGGGATGTCGGGGTACATCCAGCCGGTGCGCGTACTGATCGAATTCCCCGAAGGGAGCGATGGCACCGGTGCCACGGCGCTCCGCGGCCTCAAGGGACTCTCCGACTCGCTGCGCGCCGACCCGCGCGTGCGCGACGTGAAGTCGCTGGTCGACATCGCTCCCGGCACCTCGATCCTCGAGTACTCGCTGCTCTACAGCGAACCCGACACCGTGCGCGCGCGCTATCCCGATTTCCTCGACGCGTACCTGGGGCGCGACGGCCGCACCACGCTGATGGACGTGATCCTGGCCGACACCACGACCCTCACCACGGCGATGGACGTGGTGACGGAGATTCGTGCTCGCGTGGCCTCGGGTCAGATCAAGCAACTGAAGAACGCGCAGGTGCGGGTCGGCGGCTACGTCGCCTCCGCGCTCGACTTCCAGTCGTTGCTGCTCAAGCGCTTCCCGCTGATCGTCGCCCTGATCCTCGGCGTCACCGCGCTGATGCTCGCGATCGTCTTCAAGTCGGTGCTGGTGCCGATCAAGGCCGTGGTGATGAACTCGCTCTCGGTCGCGGCGACGTTCGGGTTGATCGTGCTGGTGTTCCAGGAGGGGATCGGCGGCTCGCTCTTCGGCATCACCGGCCCGACCTCGGCGATCTACGTGCTGGTACCGGTGATCGTCTTCGCCGTCGTCTTCGGCCTGTCGATGGACTACGAGGTCTTCCTGCTGGCGCGCATCAAGGAAGCCTTCGATCGCACCGGCCAGAACACGCTCGCCACCCGCGAAGGCCTCTCGGCGACGGCCTCGGTGATCACCTCGGCGGCGCTGATCATGATCGCCGTCTTCGGGGCCTTCGCCTTTGCCCGCATCCTGCTGATGCAGTTCGTCGGCTTCGGCCTGGCCGTCGCCGTGCTGCTCGATGCCACCATCATCCGCATGGTGCTGGTGCCGAGCCTGATGCAGATCGCGGGGGCGTGGAATTGGTGGCCGGGGTACAAGCCGCCGCGGAAAGATCCGTAGGGGCGCAGCATGCTGCGCCCGTCTTGCCCTGTCGTGATGCTGGCATAGGGCGCAGCATGCTGCGCCCGTACATGAGGAGATCGGAGTGCGTCCCGGGGCGTATGCCGTGATGCCGGGGGTCGTGGGGTGGTCGCCGGTGTATGGGCGCAGCATGCTGCGCCCTTACATCATGACATCACACCGCGACGTTGGCATCACGACTTCGCATCCACCCAGTTCTCCCCGATCCCGATGCCCACCTGCAGTGGGACCTTCAGCACCGCCGCGCCCTCCATGTGCTCCTTCACCAGCGCCGCCGTCGCCTCCGCCTCCTCGGCGGGCGCCTCGACGACGAGTTCGTCGTGCACCTGGAGCAACAGGCGGGACTTCAATCCCGCTGCGGGCAAGGCGGCGTGGATCTCGACCATCGCCCGCTTGATCAGGTCGGCCGCCGAGCCCTGCAGCGGCGTGTTCTGCGCAGTGCGCTCGGCAAACGCGCGCAAGTTGAAGTTCTTGTCGCGGATCTCGGGGATGTAGCGCCGACGCCCGAAGAGCGTCTCGACATACCCCTGCTCGCGCGCGAGCTCGACCTGCTTGTCGAGGAAGGCACGCACCCCGCTGAATCGCGAGAAGTAGTCGCCGATGAAATTCTTCGCCTCGTCCTGCGTGATACCGAGCATCTTGGAGAGCGCGAACGGCCCCTGGCCGTAGATGGTGCCGAAGTTGATCGTCTTGGCGCGCGCGCGCATCTCGCTGGTCACCTCCGCGAGCGGTACGCCGAAGATGATCGCGGCGGTCTGCCTGTGGATGTCGCCCCCGGAGCGGAACGCCTCGACGAACGCCGGATCTTCGGAGAGGTGCGCCATCAGCCGCAGTTCGATCTGCGAATAGTCGGCCACCACGAACTTCCACCCCGGCTGCGGGATGAAGCCGCGGCGGATCAGTTCGCCGCGCGGCGTGCGGATCGGGATGTTCTGCAGGTTCGGATCGTTCGACGAGAGCCGCCCCGTCTGCGCCCCCACCTGGTTGAACGAGGTGTGGATGCGCCCCGTGGTGCGGTTCACCTTGGTCGGCAGCACGTCGACGTAGGTGTTCTTGAGCTTCTGCAGTTCGCGGTAGCCGAGGATCAGCTTCGGCAGTTCGTGCCCCATGTCGGCGAGCTGCTCGAGCACTTCGGCGTCGGTCGACGGCCCGGTCTTGGTCTTCTTGAGGACGGGCAGCCCCTGCTCCTCGAAGAGGATCACGGCGAGCTGCTTCGGCGAATTGATGTTGAGCGCCTTGCCACCCGCGGCCGCCTGGATCTGGGTCTCCAGCACCTCGAGGTCGTGACCGAGGATCCGCCCCAGCTCCGCGAAGCGGGGGAGGTCAATCAGTATCCCCGTCCACTCCATGTCGACGAGTACCGGGATCAGCGGCATCTCGAGTGTCTCGAGCAACGGGCGGAGCGCTGCCTGGTCGAGCGTCGGCGCGAACCAGTCGTGCAGTGCCAGCACCATCGCACTGTCGGCACCGCAGTAGGACGCCGCGGCCGCCACCGACACTTCGGCGAACGGGATCTGCTGCTTTCCCTTGCCGGTGAGGTCGGTGTACTGCGTCATCAGCGTGCCGAAGGCTTCGAGTACCAGCGCATCGATCCCGTGCGAGCGCCGCGACGGATCGGCAACGAACGACGCCAGCATCGAGTCGTAGGCGAGGCCACCCACCTCGATCCCGGCGCGCCGCATCACCTGCACGTCGTACTTCAGGTTGTGTCCCGCCTTCTTCACCGTGGCGTCGCGCAGCAGCTCGGCGAGTGGCGCGCAGGCGGCGCTGGTGATGGGCGGGAGATTCTTCGGCGCGTCGTCGCGAGGCGGCGTCACCCCGGCGTCGGTCGACGTGCCCGAGAAGAGGTCCGACGCCGGCGAGCGGTGCCCGAACGGCATGTACCAGACATCCTTCGCGTTGATCGCGATCGACAACCCGATCAGCTCGGCGTCATGCGGCTCCAGCGACGACGTCTCGGTGTCGAAGGCGATCATCGGCGCCGCACGCCACATCGCGACGAGGGCCGGCAGTGCGGCCGGATCGTCGACGATGGTGACGTTGATGTCGGGGGCCGAGCGGTCGACGACTGGCGGCGCCTCGGCGGCCACCGCGGTGGCGCCTGGCGCGGGGGCCGCTGCCGTGGCACCCACCGGGAAAAGCGCCGGGTCCTGGTCGGTGCCGAGGTTGCCGAGGCGCGGCACCAGCGAGGAAAACTCCAGCTCCTGACAGAAGCGCATCAGCGCGGCCTTGTCGGGGGCGTGCACCACGAGGGCATCGAGGTCGAGTTCGACCGGGACGTCGGTCATGATGGTCACCAACCGCTTCGAGAGCCGTGCCTGCTCGGCCTGTTCGAGCAGCGCCTCGCGGGAGCGCTTCTTGGTGACGTTGGCGGCGTTGGCGAGGATGGTCTCGAGGTCGCCGAACTGCTGCAGCAGCTCGACGGCACCCTTCTCGCCGATCCCCTTCACGCCGGGAACGTTGTCGGAAGCATCGCCGAGCAGCGCGAGAT
Source organism: Gemmatimonadota bacterium (assembly GCA_016720805.1). Lineage (NCBI taxonomy): Bacteria > Pseudomonadati > Gemmatimonadota > Gemmatimonadota bacterium. The sequence goes on from JADKJZ010000005.1 coordinate 60,876, forward strand.
AATCGGTGACCTGATGCGGAGGGATGCCCAGGCGATCGGCGCCGTTGGTGGTATCGACCCAGACCTCGTCGACGCCGCCGGGGCCGCCGCGACCGGGGTTCAGCAGCGAGACGCCGGGGCGGATCAGCTGGTAGAAGTCCTTGTCGCCGGAGACGATCACCGTCTGCAGTCCCTTGGCGGCACCGCGGAGCGCGAGCGTGCCGATCACGTCGTCGGCCTCGTACCCCTGCACCTGCACGAGCGGGATGCCGAAGGCGACCAGCAGCTGCTTGACCCGCGCGACGGCGGTGTCGAAGTCGGCCTGCAGTTCGTCGTCGAGCTTCTCGCGGGTCGACTTGTATTCGGGATACTCAAGCGTGCGGAAGGAATCGCCCGCGTCGTTGACCCAGACCAGGTAGTCGGGGCGGTACTTCTCGCGGAGTCGGAGGAGGAAGTTGGTGATCCCCCAGGCCGCCGAGGTGTTCTCGCCCTTGGCGGTGCGAAGCGGCCTGGAGATGAGGGCGAAGAACGCCCGGAAAATCAGCGCAAATCCGTCAACGAGGAAGAGTTGCTGCGGGGTATGGTTGGGCATGCGGGAAGAATAACCCGCGGGATCGCCCTACCGCCGCTTCATCCGGGCCTTGGCGCTCTCGAAGTCGCCCCGGCTCTGGGGTGCCAGCCGGAAGCGCCCGAAGCCGCTGACGTCCTCGAAGTAGAGCGTGACGCGCGCCTCGTTGTAGGTCCAGCGCATGTAGCGGACCGGCCCGGTCTGCAGCGACTGGTCGTAGATCTCGTCGGGTTCGCCCAGGGCGATGAAGACCTCGCCGCGATCGGTGCGCCAGCCGGCGATCCCTTCGTCGCGGAAGCGGGTGTTGGCGTAGGCGAGCCGCGAGAAGTAGTTGGCGAGCAACTCGTTCTCGGGGGTCCCGGTGTTCGGGTCCGTCTCGCGCACGAAGTCGCGCCACAGTTGGCCGCGGTCCTCGCGACTCGCCTTCCGCATCAGGGCGATCTTGGCGTCGTTCCCGAAATAGCGGAGCAGGTCGAGCAGGTCGTCGAAGTTGGTGACCACCCAGTTCGACGAGAACGAGACGATGCCGTTGATGAGGCGGGCGTTGGGTGGCGCCCCGACCACCACGGTGAGCTGGCCGAGGGGGGCCGAGTCGGGTGCGATGCGGACAAACTGGCTCTCGACCTCGCGGGCGCCGGTGAAGCGTGCCGTCGACCGGAAGACGACCGAGTCGCGCTCGTCGCGGATCTCGATCGGCACGCTGGTCGGCTGGGTGAAGCCGGTCCCTTCGAAGTAGACGAGCAGGGTGTCCTCGCCGAAGGCAATCGTCCCGCGCGGGTTGAGCACCACCCGGAGCGAGTCATTTCGCTTGCCGCGGCCAGCGACCTCATAGGCCAGCAGGGGGGCGGAGACGGTCCCGGGGGTGAAGGCGGTGACCGTCAACGGCTGCTTGCCGGTGCCGACCCGGTCGCTGCCGCGGTCGCGCACCCGCACCGTGACGGTGTAGTCGCCGGGCGCCAACTGGACGACCTGCTGGAGCAGGACCGACTCGTCGATCCGGCCGGTTTCCTGGAAGGTGTCGACCCGAAGGTTCTCGTCACGACCGACCGAGATCGGGGCCGCGCCCGGCCGTTCGAAGAGGTATTCGACGCGGTAGCGCGCCAGCCAGGCGCTGCCGCTCCGCTCGAAGGCGAAGGCGCGGTTCCCCAGCGAGAGGCCGACGATCGCCTGCGTGGAGTCGCCATGGCCGGGGACGAGCGCCACCGTGCCGATGAAGGGGATCTGGTCCGCCGAGACGATCCGGCCGAGGCGGCTGTACATCGCCATCGGGTCGAAGAGTTGGAGGAGCTGCTGGTCCGGGGAGGAGCCCTTGCTGGAGCCGACACGCTGCCAGCTGGTGCAGCCGGCGATGAGGGCAAGGAGCAGGGCTGGGGCGCCCAGGGCGCCGACGCGACGACGAAGGATGTAGGGCATAGTGTAGTATAGGACGTCTGAACGGCCTCTGCTTGCGCTTGCCGGGGCGGCGGGGCGCACTGTACCTTTACGGCATCCCATGGCACAAGATCCTTTTATCGGGCGCACGATCGCCGGCTACACGCTGCAAAAGGCCGTCGGTGAGGGCGGGACCGCAGAAGTCTACTTCGCCGAACACCCCGAGCGGGGTCCCGTCGCGCTGAAGTTGCTGCGTCCCCGACTTGCCGCCGACCCGGTTGCGGTCAAGCGCTTCCTGCGCGAGGCCGAATTCGGCGCGCGCGTCGTCCATCCCAATGTGGTGCGCACCTTCGACTTCGGCGAAGCCGACGGCGTACAGTACCTCGCGCTGGAATGGGCCGCTGGCGAGCCTTTGGAGACGTTCATCGCGCGCTCGGGGCCGCTGGCGGCACCGGTCGCCGCGAACATCGTGGTGCAGCTCGGCGCCGCGCTGCAGGAAGCGCATCGGGTCGGGATCATCCATCGCGATCTCAAGCCGGCGAACATCATGTACGACCCGGCAACCCAGAAGGCACGGCTGCTCGATTTCGGCATCGCGCGCGACGCCGAATTGCCGGCCGAAGAGCGGCTCACGCGCGCGGGATTCTTCGTCGGCACGCTGCAGTACGTGGCCCCCGAAGCACTCAGCGGCGAGCTGGTGGGTGAGCAGGCCGACGTCTATTCGCTGGCCGTGATTGCTTACCAGCTTCTGACCGAATTGACGCCATTTCCGGGCAAGAACCCGCGCGAACTCTTCCAGCAGCTGCTGACCCAGGACCCGATCTCGCTCAACGAGGCGGTGAAGGGGCTCAAGTTCTCGTCGCGGCTCGAGGAAGTGGTGATGAAGGGACTCGCCCGCGACCTCGGCAAGCGCTGGAAGACGGTGACCGACTTCACCAATGCCTTCCAGGAGGCCGTGACGGCCCAACCGGAGAAGAAGGGCGGCTTCTTCTCGTCGCTCTTCAAGAAGTAACCAGGACCCTCCCCATGACTGCAGCAGCCCATGATGCGCTCGTCGCCTTGTTGCGCGAGCGCTCGGTGCGTTTCGGCGACTTCATCCTCGCCTCCGGCGCACGTTCCACCTACTACATCGATTGCCGGCTCACCACGATGAGCGCGCAGGGACAGGCGCTGATCGGCCCGATCGCGCTCGGCGCCATTCGCGCCGCGGGATGGGCGCCGGCCAGTGTCGGCGGGCTGACGATGGGCGCGGACCCGGTGAGCTACGCGATTGCCCGCGCCTCGATCGACCACGCGCCGATCGTCGATGCCTTCTCGGTGCGCAAGGCCGCCAAGGAACACGGCACCGCGCGCAAGGTCGAAGGCAACTTCTCCGCCGGTGATGCCGTGGTGGTCATCGAAGACGTGATCACCTCGGGCGGCTCCGCCCTCACCGCGATCGACTCCGTCCGCGAGGCCGGTGGCACGGTGATCGGGGTGCTGGCGGTCGTCGATCGCGAGGCCGGTGGCCGCGAGAAGATCGAGGCGACGGGGGTGCCGGTGATTGCGTTGGTGTCGGCGCGGGAGTTGGGATTGAACTGATGGATAATGGATGATGGATCATGGATGATGGATCACCGAGCGCGCGGGTTCCGTCATCTATCATCCATCATCCATCATCCCGTTTCCGTCATCCCCTTCCCGGCGCCAGCGGATGAAACCGCCGCCAGGTCTCGACATGCGGCTTCACCAGTCGGTCGAGGAATCGATCGAGCACGCTGCAGAACGGAAAGCGTGCGCGGAATTCGCTCGGCGTGATCCCCAGCACCACGCGCAGGTGCCGCCCGAACGATTGGGGTGACGCGTAGTCGAGTCGATACGCGACGTCCGCCACCGTCAGCTCCCCCTCATCAAACAACTTCGCCGCGTGACAGAGCCGCACGGCCACCAGGTGATCCTTGGGCGACGGCAAGCCGGCGCGTGCGAAGCGCGACACGAAGGTCGAGGGCGTGACCACCAGTCGGCGTGCGAGTTGCCGGACCGTCGTCGTCTCCGGCGCACTGCGGCAGAGTTCCTCCCAGAAGCGCTGGGACCCACCCGGGAGGGGGGCGAGGGTCGCGAGCACCGGCGTGAGGATCGTGTGGGCCCGCTCGGCCGGGGGCGCGCCGAGGACCTCGCGCAACCGTCGCCAGCCCGCCGGGTCGGTGGTGTCGACGACGCGGCGCACGCCGGTGGCGCCGAGGCGGAGGAGCGCCTCGCTCGAGCCGGCATGATGGGTCGAGAGGAGGGCCACGGTGGGGATCGCGGGGAAAGCACGGGCAAACTGCTCCAGCAGCGCCGGGGCTTCCCCGGCGCAGCGCCCGACCGATACCAGAATGGCATCGACGGGGCGCTCGCGGACCACCCGAATCGCGTCCCGGACCGATTCGCGGTGGACCAGCGAGAAGTAGCCGTTTCCGGCGGCATCCACCCGGGAGCGTTCCTGGGGTTCGAGGACGGCGGCGATCGTGGGGGTCGGTGGCATCGGAGCTCCTGGGTGAATGACACCCCCAGAGTGCTGGTCCCGGCTCAACCCCGGCTCAATGGGGAGTGGAACTGTCGGGTGACACAGAGGGTCCCAATGACGCGTAGGGGACCCGCCGACTAGCTTTCCGGTTCGGGTAGGACGCGATGATCGCGGTGTCGAGGCGACTCGGCATCGAGGAAAGTCCGAGCTCCAGAGGGCAGATCGCCAGGTAACGCCTGGGCGCCGTGAGGCGACGGACAGGGCAACAGAAAGCAAACCGCCGATGACCCCGAGAGCTTGCTCGACGGGCACAGGCAAGGGTGAAACGGTGGGGTAAGAGCCCACCGCTCCGCACGTAAGTGTCGGAGGCACGGTAACCCCCGGTCGGAGCAAGGCCAAATAGGCGGCGAGGTGCGGCCCGCACCGCTATAGCCGCGGGTAGGCTGCTCGAGGCGTTCGGTGACGAACGTCCCAGACAGATGATCATCCGGGCCGGGTCACACCGGCACGAACAAAACTCGGCTTACGGTCTTACCCGCCCCGCGCCGCCGCATGGTGGCGCGGGTTCCCACTGGATCCCGCACGGGATCCCTACTCAAGAGGTTCGGCATGCTGGTTGGTTTCCTGGCCCTCGCAACGCTCACCGGGACCGTCACGGGCCCGACAGCGCCGCAGCGCTACCGGATCGAAGTGAAGGCGCAGCAGGAAGTGGACATGTCGGCGATGGGTGGCGGCAAGCAGACCTCCGACCTCGGCGTGATCGGCTTCGTCTCCGTGACGATGAGCGACACCACCGGTGGCCAGCTCGCGCACATCGTGGTCGACTCGATCGTGATCCCCGCCGGCATCGAGCTGCCGCCGCAGCTGGGCGACGCGGCCGGGGGCGCCAAGGGTGTCTTCTTCCACGGCGTCATCATCAACGGCAAGGCGAAGGACGGCCTCAAGCCGTCGGCGCAGAACCCGCTCGTGGCGCTGCTTGCCGGCGGCGTCGAGAATCTCTTCCCGGGCCTCCGCCCTGCTGCAAAGGTCGGCGATACCTGGTCGGACACCGTCAAGACGGACAAGAGCACCGACGGCGTCAAGCAGAATTCCACCACGCTGCTCAACTGGACCGTCTCGACCGGGACGATGGCGTCGATGACCTTCGATGCCACCACCACCGGCACGATGATGAGCGAAGGACCGAGCCCGAACGGCAAGCAGACCATCAATGCCAAGATCAGCGGCACGCGGTCGCTCACCGGCCCGGCGATCGGTCCGATGACGAAGGGCACCATCAAGGCCATGCAGGACCTGCTCGTCTCCATCGAAGGGATGGCGGATTCCATTCCGGTCAGCGCCACGACCGAAGTGACGTTCACGATCATTCCCTGATCTCGGGAAGTGAGGAGTCGCCGTCGCCCCTCGCGGGCGGCGGCGACTTTGCATTTCCATCCCCCCGTGCCAACCTTCCCTGCGACCCTCACCGGACCCCTTCATGCTGATGACCTCCCAACGCGGGCTCACGATCGCCGCGCTCCTCGCCCTTGCGGGGTGCGGGAAGTCGCCGACACCGGTGACACGCCCCACGCCAAACACCAACGTTGCCTCCGCGAAGCCGGCCGCGGGCGCCATCGCCCTGTCGACGCTCTGGCAGAGTCGGGTGCTCCTCGAGCGTCGTGATTCGCTGATCCTCACCCTCCCCAATGGCGGCAAGCAGCTGCAGCGACTGGGGCGGAACGCCCTCTTCGCCCTGCGGATCGAGGGGAAGAACCTCACGGTCACGCTCGACTCCCTGCAGCTGATCCCCGCCTCCGCCGAAGCCTCCCGGGAAGCGGTCGGCACCACCTGGACCGGGTGGCTCGGCGCCTACGGCAAGCTCGAGAACTTCACCGCCTCACGGGGGGGCGTCCTCGTCGAGGAGTTGACCCAGACGGTCGCCAACCTCCTGCCCAGGCTCCCCCGCGGCGGTGCCCGCCCCGGCGACCGCTGGGCCGACACCAGCAAGAAAAACATCCGCGTCGAGATCTTCCGGACCGACGACCAGCGCACCGGACAGTGGCGAGTCGCCGCACCGATGGATCGTGAGGGCATCCGCGTCATCCCGGTCCAGGTCCGGGAGGCGTTCGAACAGATCGGCCGCGGTTCCTCGGCCGGGCGCAACATGACGATGACCGCACAGGGTAGTCGTAGTGCTCAGTACTACATGACATTGGACGGCCGGGTTGAGGTCGCCACGGTCGTCGATTCCGCCGCCAAGCTGATCACCATCCCCGGCAGCCAGCAGTCGATTCCCACAATGCAGTACAGCCGCACCCTGATCCGGTTCCGGCCGCTCGCCGCCAAGTCGCCGAATGAGTGAAGGGAAGAAACCGTCGGTCTGGCGGCGGATCTGGCAGGGGCTCGTCATCGCGGTCGGGTTGTTCATCTTCTGGCTCTTCGCCGTCTGGCCGCCGCCGCTCTGGTACCGGGTCACCTTCCCCCGGCAGACCGCCTTCCAGGCGATGCGCCGCCGCGAGAACCCCGAGGCCGCCCAAAAGCGACAGTATACCCCGGTGCGGATGTCGGCGATCGCCCCGGTGATGGCGCGCGCAGTCCTGGTGGCCGAGGACCACCGCTTCTACGAGCACGGCGGCGTCGACTACGTCGAGCTCCGGAAGGCGCTGGGCTACCGCCGGGACTCCTTCAACTTCACCGACGCCAAGGATCGCAAGGACCTCGCGCGGGCCATCGTGCGGAGCGACCTCGGCGATGCCCGCGGCGCGAGCACCCTCACCCAACAGCTCGCGAAGAACCTCTACCTCTCGCCGTCGCGCAATCCACTGCGCAAGGTGAAGGAAGTGGTCACCGCGTGGCGACTGGAACTCTGGCTCGGCAAGGACCGCATCCTCGAGCTCTACCTCAACACCGCCGAGCTGGGTGACGAGATCTGGGGCGTCGAAGCGGCGAGTCGCGCGTACTTCGGAAAGCCCGCTTCACGACTCACACGCGTCGAGGCCGCGACACTCGCCGGCACCCTCCCTGCCCCGACCACGTCGAATCCAAGAGAACGACCGGGGCGGATGCTGTGGAAGCGGGATTGGATTTTGGGGCATATGTAGACGGCGAACGGCGAGCAGCGAACGGCGATGTTGGTAAGACGTAAAACGTGAGAGGTGAAACGGAGCCCAGGTTGGCAACCGTTTCACCTCTTACCTTTCACGTCCCACGCGCTCGGCTGTTCGCCGTTCGCCGTTCGCTGCTATCTCGTGCAGCTCGCGCTCTTGTCCTGCTTGTCGGCCGGCAGCAACTGCAGGCGCTCCGGGCGATTGGCGACGGTCCGCGCGATCTCGGCGACGAAGCGGCCGACGCGCGCGCCGTGCTCGTAGTCGATGTACTGCGGCTCGTCGGTCGGCATGTGGTAGTCCACCGCGTAGCCGAGCGAGAAGTAGGTGACCGGGATCTGCTTGTTGAAATAGCTCACCTGGTCGGAGCGGCAGAAGCGGTTCAACGCGTTGGTGCGATCCCACGAGTAGTCGATCACCATCGGCTCGGCGCGCACGGCATTGAGCGAGTCGATCACGTCGCCGAAGTTGTCGGAGAGCCGGCGCGAGCCGAGCATCTGCACCGAGGCGGGACCGCCGTAGCGGACGTCGGTGACGCGACCCTTGCCGAGCATGTCCATGTTGTGCGCGGCGACGATCTTGTCGAGCGGGATCGTCGGATGGTCGACGAACCACTTCGAGCCCACCAGCCCCTTCTCCTCGCCGATGTGGAAGTTGAAGATCATCGAGCGGGCCGGCGCCGGTTCCGTCGCGAAGCGCTCGGCGATCTCCAACAACACCACGGTGCCTGAGCCGTCGTCGTCGGCGCCGTTGTTCACGGTGTCGGGACGGGCGGGGCGGACCGCGCGCGCCTTGGCGATCAGCGCGTTGATCTGGGCCCACTGTTCGGCGGTCACCGTCGCGACGCGATCATTGGCGCCCTGCGGCCGCATGACGCGGTTGTAGGCGCGGAGCGAATCGTGCTCCGGCGGATTGCCGTTGACCATCCCGATGTGGTCGGTGTGCGCGCCGATCAGGACATACTCATCCTTGAGCTTCGGATCGGAACCCGGCAGCATCGCGATCACGTTGCGGCCCGGCGTCTTCGACATCGTCCACTCGCTGACCCACTTGCCGCTGACACTCTTCCCGACGGTGCCGACCTTCAACTGCGCGAGCGGCCCGCCAAGGAGCCCCTCGGCGGCAGCCATCGAGATGTTGGCCGCGGGGACGCCGGCGATGTCGCCCGGGTTGGCGGGCTTGAGCGCGATCCGCAGCGTAAAGGCGTTGATCCGCTGCGCCTCAGGCATGGCATCGAGTCCGGCCACCAGGACGCCGATGGCGCCGGCCTTCTGGGCACGCTGGTCACGCACGGTGGGGACACCACCGCGGCCACCGCCAGCGGCGGGAGCCGCCGGCGGGGCCGGCGAGAAGACGACGATCTTGCCCGCGACCGCAGCGGCATCGAGTGCCGTGGTGTCGCCCCAGCGGCCGCCGAAGACGGTGGCCGTCGCGCCGGCATTCATCCGGTTGCTGATGCCGTTCACCGCCGATGGCGTCATCGGCACCCACTCGATGATCGGCGTCAGCTTGCGGCCATCGGCGATCAGCTCGCTGATCTTGACGTCGTAACCGGTCGGCCCGAAGGGAACATCCTGGAAGAACGTCCCATTCTCGCCTGCCGGCTTGAGCCCGAGGCGGGTCATTTCCTTCGCGATGTACGCGGTGGTCTTGTAGCTGCCGAGGGTGCCCGCCTCGCGACCCATCATCGAGTCATCGGCGATCTGGTACAGCCGGGTGCGGAGGTCGTTGGCGTCGATGGCTGGCGTGGTCGGACGCGGCGCCCAGGTGCGGGGCCCTTCGTCGGGCCAGACGGTCTTGGCCGCGCCGGCCTTGGCCTTGGGAGCGCTCGTTCCTGGGTTCTTGACCTGCGCCGTCAGCGGCAGGGCGAGGACGGCCAGCAGGGCAACGGGGAGAATTCGCTTCATCAGGACTCCAGAGCAGTGGCAGCAAGTCGAAATGGGAACCGTGGTCTCGAGGGTGGTTCGCTCTTCCGTACGAGCGGAGCCTTCCCGGAGTTCTCGATTCCCGTTTCTCGTTTAGGTCGTGCGGGTCCAATCAGTCGATCAGTCGCAGCGGCATCACCAGTGTGAGGTAGGCGGCCGGGTCGTCCCAGCCCACCGGCTCGACCGTCGCGGCCCGTTCCGGCGCCTTGAAGGTGAGACGAACTTCCTCGGTCGGCATGTACTTCAGCACTTCGAGGAGGTAGTTGGCGTTGAAGCCGATATCGAGCGGTTCGCCCTCGTAGGAGACGGTGATCTCCTCCTGCGCCTCGCCGAGGTCCGGGGTGGTCACCGAGAGGCGGCAGGAGCCGTCGCCGAAGGACATCCGGATCCGGTGGGTCTGGTCGGAGGCGACGATGCTCATGCGGCGCAGCGCGGCGATCAGGGTGGCCTTCTCCACGGTCGCGAACTTGTCGTTCTCGCGCGGGATGACCTGCTCGTAATTCGGGTACGGCCCCTCGATCAGTCGGGTGAAGACCTGGGTGGTCGCCGACTTGAAGCCGAGGTGGTTGTCGGAGCGGCCGATCTCGATCTCGTCGTCCGCCCCGAAGAGCTTCCGGAACTGCTCGAGCGCCTTCGGCGGCACGATCAACTCGGCCGGCTGCGCCGTGCCACCCTGGAGCGGCACTTCCATCTTCGCGAGCCGGTGACCGTTCGTGGCCACCATCCGCATCCGGTCGGCCGTGAGCTGCCACAGGACGCCGTTGAGGATCGGGCGGCTCTCCTCGGTCGAGGCAGCGAACGCGACGTGTGCCACGAGCTTCTGGAGGTCACGGGCGGTGGTCCGCGAGGCGCCATCGAAGGTCACCTGCGGGAACGCCGGGAATTCTTCGCGCGGCAATCCGAGCAGCTTGAACTTCGACCGGCCGCATTCGATCGTGACCCGCTGTTCACCCTGGGTCGTGAAGCGGATGCCGGCACTCGGCAGTTCGCGCACCAACTCCTGGAGCTTCCGCGCTGGCAGCGTGATCGCCCCTTCCTGGTCGACCGACGCCGGCACGGTGGTGCTCACGGCGATGTCGAGGTCGGTGCCGGAGAGCCGAAGCCCGTCCTTCGTGGCTTCGAGCAGGATGTTGGCGAGCACGGGGAGCGTCGTCTTGGACGGCACGGCAGCGCTGACGGCGCTGACGCCTTCGGAGAGCTGTTCCCGCGTGATGGTGAACTTCATCGGCGATCCCCAGGGTTGCCAAGAACTACTGCTGTTTTCAAGATATATATGATAGTAGTAGTAGTAGAGGGGGCTGAAATGTGTATCAAACCCCTAACTGCTTCCGGTACACGGTACTGCACAGTTTGTCCCTGTTTACGCCGCGTGGACGAGCGGGGATAGTCGAACGAGTTCCCCACGATCTCCCACACTTCCCCACGTTCTGTCGGGGACGCCGCAAACATTGTGGTCAGACTGTCAACAACTCCTGCCGGGCCGAGTCGACGCGGGCGCGGAAGTCGCGATCGCGGCCGAGTTGCGTCTGCACCTTGTCCACCGAATGGATCACGGTGGAGTGGTCGCGGCCGCCAAACGCCTGGCCGATCTCGACCAGCTGCATCTGCAACAGCTCGCGGGCGAGGAACATCGCGATCTGCCGCGGCACGGTCAGCGTCTTGATGCGCGCCTTGGAGCGCAGCCCCTCGGGCGTCACGCCCCAACGCCGCGCCACGACCTCCTGGACCTTCTCGATCGTCGGCAGCGTCTTCTGGCGTGCCTCGGCGTCGTCGCCCGGCCGCATCTTGTCGCTGAGCGCCTCGCGGGCCAGCTCGATCGAGATCTCCTTGTGCCGCAGCGAGGCGTAGAGGAGGAGCTTGATGATGCACCCCTCCAGCTCGCGCACGTTCGACCGGACATTCTCGGCGATGAAGCGGAGGACGTCGTCGGGGATCGTCGTCTCGAGGTGGTCCTGCTCCTGCTTCTTGCGCAGGATCGCGATGCGGTGCTCGAGGTCGGGTTGCTTGACGTCGGCGACCATGCCCCACTCGAAGCGCGACACCAGCCGCGCCTCGAGCCCGGGGATCTCCTTCGGCAACCGGTCCGAGGTCAGCACGATCTGCTTGCCGGCCTCGTAGAGCGCATTGAAGGTGTGGAAGAACTCTTCCTGGGTCGCTTCCTTCCCTTCGAGGAAGTGCACGTCGTCGACGATGAAGAGATCGACGTCGCTGCGATAGCGGCGGCGCAGGTCGGCCATCGACCGACCGTGGATCCCCTCGATCACTTCGTTGATGAACTGCTCGGCGCTGATGTAGAGCACCCGCGTCGCCGGCGCGCGCGACAACACTTCATGGGCAATGGCCTGCATGAGGTGGGTCTTGCCGAGGCCGGTCGAGCCGTAGATGAAGAAGGGGTTGTACTGCTTCCCCGGGGCTTCGGCGACGGCATGGGCGGCGGCGGCGGCCAGTTCGTTCGACTTGCCGATGACGAAGTGACCGAAGGTGTAGCGGTCGTTCAGCGGCTGGGCGCTCGGATTCACCGGCGTGACCGGGGTCGCGGGCGCCTCGGGCGCCGCGGTCGGGACGAAGAGGTCCATCTGGGGCCGCTTCTGACGCTCGGCGGCGACCTGGAACACCACGGCGACCGGCTCCCCGGCGGCGGCGCTCGCCACCTGCACCAGCGTCGGCGCGTACTTCTCCTCGTTCCAGCGCTTGGCGAGGTCGTCGGGGGTGCTGACCAGCAGCGTGCCGCCTTCAAACGAAATTGCCTCGTTCGAGGCCAACCAGGTCTGGATCATGCCCTCCGGAATGACGGGCTTGGCGCCGTCGAGGACTCGCTTCCAGAGGTCTTTGGCGGACAGCGGCATCAGGCTCTATGACGGGAGACAGGGTCAGGCGGCGTTGCTAGGGAGGCCGATTCTAGGTCCCGAATGTGGAAAAGTCAAACCCCTTGAATTCCTGGGGCCCGAGGGCTACGTTGCTCGGCTACTTTGGAAGGAGAGTTCTACCATGATGCCAACGTACAAGCCCCGCAACAAGCGTCGCGTGGCCAAGCACGGGTTCCGGAACCGGATGGAAGACCGTTGGGGTCGCGCCGTCCTGTCCCGCCGCCGCAAGAAGGGTCGGAAGGCCTTGACGGTTTCCATCGGCTCGAAGCACGCCCGCGTCTGACCGACGACGAGCGCTTTCCGCGCTCGCGTCGGTTGGTCCGCAGTGACGAGGTCCGCCGGGTCTTCCGGAGTGGACAGCGGAGCCGCCACCCCTCGGTGGACATTCATTGGAAGGCCGGCGAATCGGGCCATCCGCGTCTCGGACTCGTTACCCCGAAGTTCCGACAGACCGCGGTGGCCCGCAATCGTATTCGGCGGTGGCTGAAGGAGCTGTGGCGACGCGAGCTTCAGTCTTCCCTCCCCGCCCTGGACGTCGTGATCCGGGCGCGTCCGGAGGTGTATGCCACCAGCTATGCCGCCCTCCGGCTGGAACTGCTGGCCTGGTGCGCCGAGCGGGCCGAGTGACCACCCCCCCGCCGGTCCCTGAAACGCCCGAGGCACCGACCCCGTCAGGTCCAGCCCGTGCCCTTGCCCTCCTTATTCGCGGCTATCAGCGCTTCATTTCACCGGCTCTCCCCCCGGCGTGTCGATTCGCGCCGAGCTGTTCCCAGTACGCCCTGGAGGCGGTGCGCCGCCACGGGGCCCTGGCTGGGGGGTGGCTGGCCATCAAACGGGTCGCCCGCTGCCATCCCTGGCATCCGGGTGGTTATGACCCGGTTCCCTGACCTGTGAGCTGCTCGTGAACGATCGTAGGCCGTTGATCGCGATCGCGTTGATTCTGGTAATCGCCGTTACGCCGATGTTCCTGAAGCGCCCTGCCCCGCTGCCAGGGGCCGCCGATTCGTCGGTCGTCGCCAAGGCAGGTGGGCCCGCCCCGCTCGCGGGGGCGACCGATTCGCCTTCGACGATGCAGGCGGCCCCGGCCGGCGACAGCGCCGCGTCGGTCGTGCGCGTCCCCGAGCGCGTCGTCTCGGTGCGGTCGCCGCTCTATCGCTACGGCATCTCGACGCGCGGCGGGCAGTTCGTCTCGTCACGCTTCCAGTCGTACACCACCATGTACCCGAGCGACACGCTTGCCTCGGGCAAGCGCGACACACTCGAGCTGCTGCGCGCCGACGCGCCCCTGCTGACCGGCAAGCTGGTCGTCTCGGGCGACACGGTGCATCTCGACCGGATCGACTTCACCGCGAGCGCCGATTCGTTGGTGGCGGTCGACGCGCCAGCGACGCTGACGCTCAACGGGCAGTCCGGGCGCTATGCGATCGCGCTGCGCTACGAGTTCGCGCCGGATGACTATCGCGTCCGGGTGAGCGGCACCGTCACCGGCCTCGCCGGCACCGGCGCTACCCTGCTCCTCGGCCTTGCCGACGGCTTCCGCGAGACGGAAGACGACACGGTCGCCAATCATCGCGAGAGCGGCGTCGTCACCAAGCTCGACAAGACCACGCTCACCCGCTTCTCGTCGCTGGAAGTGGGCGAGTCGCGCGTCCTCAACGGCCCGTTCGAGTGGGTCGCCGTCAAGTCGAAGTACTTCGTCGCCGGCCTCTTCGCGTATGACAGCACCGCCGTCGGTGGCGCGCGCGGCCTGATCGGCGCGGTGCGGGCGCACGCCCGGCAGACCAACATCAAGACGCCAACGCGCGCGGAAGTCGTGGCGTCGGTCGTGGTGCCGCCCAGCGGACAGTTCGGCTGGTCGCTCTTCCTCGGCCCGATGGAATACGACCACCTCACCCGCGCAGGGCACGATTTCGACGACGTGAATCCCTACGGCTGGCCGGGTTTCCGCACCGTGATCCGCCCGTTCGCCGTCGGGATCCGCAGCTTCTTCGTCTGGCTGCACTCGTCGACCGGCCTGAGCTACGGCTGGGTGATCGTCATCTTCGGCATCCTGGTGCGCCTGCTGCTCTGGCCGCTCAACCAGAAGGCGATGCGCTCGATGGTCGCCATGCAGGCGATCCAGCCGCAGCTCACCGCGCTGCAGACGCGCTACAAGGAAGACCCGCAGCGGCAGCAGGCGGAGATGTTCAAGCTGTACAAGGAGAACAAGGTCAATCCATTCGGCGGCTGCTGGCCGATGCTGTTGCCCTACCCCTTGCTCCTGGCCGTCTTCTTCGTGCTCGCGAACACGATCGAATTGCGCGGTGTCCCCTTCCTCTGGATGACGGACCTCTCGCGCTTCGACCCGCTCTACATCATCCCGGTGATCATGGCCGTGTCGATGTTCGCCGTCTCCAAGATCGGCCAGATGGGGATGCCGCCGAATCCGCAGGCGAAGATGATGATGTATATGATGCCGGTGATGATGCTGGTGCTCTTCTCGCGCTTCGCGGCCGGGTTGAACCTGTACTACACCATCCAGAACATCGTCTCGCTGCCGCAGCAATGGATGATCATGAAGGAGCGGAAGAAGTTGGTGCCGAAGGCGGCGCCGGCGGTTGAGGTGAAGACGAAGGGAAGTCGTTAGTCGTTGGTCGTTAGTCGTTAGTTGTTAGAGGTGAGAGGTGAGACGTCGCCCGCGTGGGCAGGCGTCTCACCTCTTACCTTTCACCCGACACCCCTAATGACCAACGACTAACGACTAACGACCCTCACCGATGCCCAACGGCTCCACAATCGTTGCAGTCGCCACCGCCCCAGGCCTCGGCGCCATCGCCGTCGTGCGCCTGGCGGGTCCGGAGGCGTTCCCGGTGGCGCAGCAGCTCGCGCCGGCGCTGGAGGGTGGCCGTCCTCGTGAGGCGCAGCTGGTGGCGCTAGTCGGGTCGGACGGCGAGGCGATCGATCAGGCCCTGGTGACCTGCTTCCCGGCGCCGCACTCCTTCACCGGTGACGACACGGTGGAGTTCTCGGTGCATGGTGGCGCCCTGGTGCCGGGGTTGGTCGTCGCGGCGATCGTGGCGGCCGGGGCGCGGCCGGCGGACCCGGGAGAATTCACCCGGCGGGCGGTGCTCAACGGCAAACTCGACCTGTTGCAGGCCGAGGCCGTCGGCGACCTCATCTCGGCGACCGCCCCGGGGCAGGCAAGGGTGGCGCTGCGGCAGCTCGATGGCGCACTCTCGAGGCGGATTGCCGCCCTTCGTGAGGAGATGCTCCAGACCCAGGCCCTGCTGGCCTACGCGGTCGACTTTCCCGAAGAGGACGACGGACCGGTCGCCCCCGAGCGGCCGGTGGCGGCCGTACGCGGACTCATCGCGCAGCTCGAGGGGCTGCTGGCGACCGCGGCCGATGGTGAGCGGGTGCGGCAAGGCGCCCTCGTGGTCCTGGCCGGACCACCCAACGCCGGCAAGTCGACCCTCTTCAATGCCCTCCTCGGCAGCGAGCGTGCCTTGGTCACCGAGATCCCCGGCACCACCCGCGACGCGATCGAGGCCGATACCACGGTCGGGGGCTGGCCCGTGCGCCTGGTTGATACCGCGGGCCTCCGCGATAGCCACGACCGGCTTGAGGCGATGGGCGTCGAAGTGTCGTTGCGCTACCTAGCGGCTGCGGATATCGTGCTTTACTGCAATGAGTTAGCAGAAGACACCAAAAGAAGTGAATATTCATTTAGTCATTCTTGCGAAGTGGTGCCGCTGGTAACAAAGTCAGACCGTAGTGTTGGTGTACTACGGGGTACTACTAACTACACCTTTGTCTCCTCCCACACTGGCGATGGCATCGCCGACCTCCGACGCCTCCTCGCCGAGCGCCTCTTCGGTGCCGTGGGGCGCTCCGCCGATGATGGCGGCCTCCTCACCAGGGCTCGGCATCGAGCCGCCATCGAGACCGGGCTGGTGGCGCTGCGGCTCGCCCACGCAGAGCTCGGGGCAGGGGAGGTTGTGCTGGGGGCGCACCAGCTGCAAGAGGCGGTGGCTGCGCTGGATGGATTGATTGGGGTGGTGGATCGGGAGGAGGTGTTCGATCGGGTGTTTACGGGGTTCTGCATCGGCAAGTAGGGGCGACGCATGCGTCGCCCTTACACATGGCGCGATCGGCGCGGAGGGAGGGCGCATGCGTCGCCCTTACACATGGCGCGATCGGCGCGGAGGGAGGGCGCATGCGTCGCCCTGCCAGCCCGCGCGCCAGGCTACACGAGCGCCCGCCGCTTCAGTAGCTCGTATTGCTCCACCACCATTCGCGCCGCGTTGTCGGGTAGCACATCGAGCACCAGGACGCCGTGGGCCCGCATCTCGGCCAACGCCCCCTCGCGCGCCTCCAGCAATTCTTCGGCAGCGGCGCGTTCATACGCCTCCTCCACCTGCAGCGGCCGCCGGGTCGCGATCCGTTCGAGCGCGGTGTCGCGGAGCGTGACCGCCAGAGGCAGGTGGCGCGGGCGGAGTGCGCCCGCCTGGGCCACGACGGCATCACTCGCGGTGCGGTCGACGACGTCGGTGAAGAGCACCGTGAGCCCGCGCTTGCGGTGGCGCGCGGCGAGGTAGGCAAACGCCGCCGGGTAGTCGGGCTCGACCATCCGCCCCTCGATCGTGGCCAGCGCGTCGAGCACTTGCCGCAGGGCGCGCCGGCCGCGGGCCGGCGGGATGAAGCGCATCACCTGGTCGGCAAAGACAAAGAGCCCGATGTTGTCGTCGTGCAGGACCGCGCTGTGCGCCAGCTCCAGCGCGGCGTCGATCGCCGCCTCGAGCCGAGGACGCCCCTCGCTCTCGGCGGTCAGCAGCCGGCCGGCATCGATCATCATCAACACCTGCTGCCGACGTTCATCCTCGTAGCGCCGCACCATCAACTTGCCGCGGCGTGCCGTCGCCTTCCAGTCGATCGAGCGCGTTTCCTCGCCCGGCACCCACTCGTGCAGGCTCTCGAAGACGCGCCCCTCGCCCAACCGGCGCACGGTGCGTTGCCCCGCTTCGCGCCGGCGTTGCGCTTGCGTCGGCAGCGCGCGGATCGCGGCATGGCGCAGGTTGGGATACACCGTCACGCTCCACGGGAGCAGGCGAGTGGCTTGCCGCCACGCCAGCCCCCAGCGGCCGAGGCCGCGGAGATGCACCAGTCCCGCGGTGGCCTTGCCCCGCCGAGCGGGGGTGAAGGCCAGTTCCTCATGTGCGGTGCCAGTTGCCGGCAGCAGCAACATGCGCGTCCGGTCGCCGGGCCAGTCGAGCGGGGCAGGGAGTTCCTCGCGCACCAGCAACTGCACCGGACGTGAGCGGGGGTTGTTCCACGCGTAGTGCACCGGCAGGGTCCGGCCCACGGAGAATGCCGGCGGCGCGTCGCGGGTGACTGGCCATTCCTCGAGCGGCAGTGAGGCCGCGTCGCGGGCGTCGAGGAGGAAGGCCAGCACCCAGAGCAGGTCGAGCGTCAGCCACACCACACCGGCCGCCGGCCACCAGATGGCCAGCGGGGCGACGGCGGCGAGTGCCGCGGCGACCAGGAACCAGCGACGCGAGGGGAGGATCACCCGCGCGGCGCCTCAATGCGCTGGATCAGCGTCGACAAGGCATCGTCCGCCGAGACCCCTTCGAGTTCGAGTTCTGGCGCGACGACGACCCGGTGCCGCAACACGGCCGGCGCGAGCCGCTTCACGTCGTCGGGGGTGACGTACTCGCGTCCATCGACGAGCGCGGCCGCCTGCGCCACCTTGAGCAACGCGACACTTGCCCGCGGCGACGCGCCGAGGGTGAGCGCCGGTGCATTGCGGGTCGCTCGCACCAGTGCCGTGATGTACTCGACCAGCGGCAACTCGACCCGTACGCGCCGCACCGCCGCCCGCAGCGTGGCCAACCCCGTCGCGTCGAGCACCTGCTGGATGCCGAACGTCGCCACCGAGGAGGAGTCGAAGCCCCCGAGCACCCGATGCAGGACACCGCTTTCGACATCGGCCTCGGGGTAGCCGAGCGTGCTCTTGATCAGGAAGCGATCGAGTTCCGCCTCGGGGAGCGGATAGGTCCCCTCGAATTCGATCGGATTCTGGGTGGCGAAGACGGTGAACGAGGCGCTCATCGGGTGACTGGTGCCGTCCACGGTGACGCTGCGCTCGCCCATTGCCTCGAGCAGTGCCGCCTGCGTCTTGGCCGGCGCGCGATTGATCTCGTCGGCGAGCACCAGGTCGGCGAACAATGGCCCGGCGCGAAAGGTGAAGTCACCGCTCGCGTTGAGGATGCTCACCCCGGTGATGTCGGAGGGCATCAGGTCGGCGGTGAACTGGATCCGGCGAAACGCCAGGCCGAGCGCCTCGTTGAACGCGCGGACCAGAAGGGTCTTGGCGGTGCCCGGGGGCCCTTCGAGCAGGACGTGTCCGGCAGCGAGGAGCGCATGGAGCGACTCGCGAACGACCACCTCCTGGCCCAGCACGACGCGTTGAATTTCGGTGAGCACGCGGCTCGCGGTCTCGGCGTGTGCGACAGCCTCATCGGCTGTCAGGTGCGAATGCTCTGCCACAACTCCTCCGCGGCGTTCGCCGCTTGCAAGACGCTCGACGCCGGTTGCCCGGGTGTCGTCAGGTGGATCAGGGTGTCGAGCGCGCGGCGGCCTTCGGCCGTCGTGGTGTTGCCATCCTGCTCGACCAGCCAGCGACGCCAATCGCCACGAGACCGCAGCGCCGTTGGCGTCAAGCGACGACGCAGTCCGCGCACGATGGCGCCAATGGCCTCGTCGTGGCCCTTCGCCGCCGAGAGGGCGGTGGCCAGGGCGCGCAGATGCTCGATCGGATTGCGCCGCCGCCGGTCGATGCGGGCACCGATCTGTCCGAAGCGGAAGGCGCCGAACAGCAGCATCAGGACGCCGACGCCCGCGAGTTGCCAGGCGGCCCATCCCCAGGGGGAGCGCCAGCTCCAGTCGACGACGGCATCGCTGAGTGATCCGCTCGCGCCGAAACCATGATGGTACTCCTCGAAGACCACCTGATCGTATCGGCCAGCCACCAGGCCGAGGACGAAGGGGCCCGCGCCGTTGTCGTGCCGACGTACGACGCGATTGCGGAAGAGCGCGACATCGGCCACGAGGAGGATGCTGCCCGACGAATCGGCGGGTTCCAGGCGCACGGCGACCACGCCTCGTGCGGTGGTGAGCAGTGGCGTGACGCGCGCGTAGCGCGGCACGGTGCAGCGCGTCGCTCCGGTATCGAAGACGCGACTGGAATCGGCAGCGATCCCTTCGCCGGTGGGCTGCAGGACGGCATGGACGCTCATCGGCGCTTCGCGCACCGCGAGTGAATCGAAGAGGTGGGGTTCGACTCGATACCCGTAGCAGCGCATCAACGAACTCGTCGCGGTTCCGGCCAGGAGCACGTCGCCGGTGCGCCGGAAGCGGTCGATGGCGGCCCGATCCGGACCGCTGAGTGGCGCCGACGGATTCAGCAGCGCGAGCAAGGTGCGTTGGCCGCTCTCGGGATCTGCCAGGCGCGTGGTCCGGTCGCGCTGCCGGCGCACCGATATCCCCAGGCCGCGAGTGGCCTCGAGGATGCCCGACGTCCCGCCCGGTCCGGTGACCAGTGTCGAGGCGCGCTCATCCTCGGCGATCCGCTTGTCGCTGCCGGCAAGCACTCCCGCGATGGTGACGAACACCGCGGCGGTGGTGAGGACCAGCAGCAGTTCAGTGCGCGGGCGCATAGCGCTCCGGCGCGGCGCGACGGCGCCATTCGGCATAGTCGGCCGCGTCACACCCGGCACCGCCGAAGACGATGCGGTAGAGCTGGCGGACCAGGTCGCGGAATTCCTCGCGCGCTTCGCCGCGGAGCGCGGGTTCACCGAGGTATTCAGCTGGTGTCTTGCTGGGGTGGAAGTGCATCGCGCCCCAGCCATCGAGTGTCAGGACCAGTGCGAGAAAATCGGCCTGGACCGCTTCACGATAGCGCCCCGCGCCGGCGAGACGATCGGCCTCGGTTCGGAACCAGGCGGCATCACGTCGTTCTGCCGCGCTCGGCAGGATCGCGGCGACGGCCGGCGGCGCGCGCAGTGTCTGCCACACCAGCCAGCCGATGTGCACCAGGACGGCGACCAGGATCATCACCAGAATGCCAACCACGACCAGATAGAGCGCGGGGCTGTTCGATTCGAGGTGCCTGATCCAGTCCATCACTTCGGCGAAGCGCAGCCGCACGGCGGCAAGGGGATCCGTCGGCTCGGTCCACCGATACGTTGGCGCGGCGAAGACCGAGTCGAGGAGGGTGCGGAGCGAATCACCGGGGGCCGTCGTCACGTCGCGGGGACGTCCGAGGCCATGAGTTCGAGGTCGAAGCCTTCCTTGCGCACCCGGATGTCGTAGTAGAGCACGACCGTCGCGACATAGACGAAGGGATAGACGAAGATGCTCAGGATCGAGGTGGCGACCATCATCAGAACGCCAGGCTCCGTGCTCCCCGCGCGGATCGCCAGGATGGCACCGATCATGATGGTCGGGACGACCAGCAGGAGCGAGGTGATGCCGATCACCGCGAGAATCTTCCGGCGGAAGCCCTTGCTGAGATCCCAGGAGCGCTGCAAGGCGTCGATACCCGGCTTGTCTTCGAGGACCACGACCACCGAGCTCAGCATGAGTCCGGACATCGCGATGATCCCGGGGATGATGAGCAACACGAGCCCGGTCACGATCAGCATCGCACTGCCGATGGACGACACCAGCAGTCGACCAATGAAGCCGAAGGCGTCGCGGATGGCGTCCACGGCGCGGACCGTGCCGCCGAGGTAGGCCTCCGACACCACCGAGGTGGTGGCGGCGATGCCGATGGTCGAGAGCACAAACGAGAGCAGCAGGTGGGTCAGGCCCAACGGGACGTTGGCCAGCAACCCCCCGGAGCGCTCCACGTAGATCCCCAGGGAGTCAGGGAGCACCCGGGTGATGGCCGCAATGGTGACCAGCGGGACGAAGTGCGCGCGGTATACCCCGAAGGAGACGTCGAGCACTTCACCAGCAGAGAGCGGACGCAACACCGGTGCGCTCATCGAGAAACACTCCTGGAGGAGGGGAGTTGGTCGGGGAAGTTTCGACGCCGTAGATTACCGGGAATTCGCCGTTCCGGCACCCCCCACCGCCAATCGGATTCATGGCCGACACTCCGGCACCGACCTATCGGCAGCATTTCGAGCTCGAAACACCTGAGCACGTCGTCCTCGACTACGAGCTCGCCGGGGTCGGCAGCCGCGCGCTCGCCGCCCTCGTCGACATGCTGCTGGTGTCCATCCTGTCGGTGGTGGTGACGGTCTCACTGCTCTTCTGGGGAAACTTCTCCGGTTGGATCAGCGCGCTGCAGGTCCTGCTGCTCTACTCGTTGATCTGGCTCTACTTTGCGCTCTTCGAAGGCTTGCGGCGCGGCCAGACGCCGGGGAAGCGCATGGTCGGGATTCGCACCATCCGCGACAGCGGGCATGGGTTGACCTTCGCCGACGCCGCGACCCGCCACCTGCTGACACCGATCGACATGGTCGGCATGATCGGGTTGGTCCTGATCGCCGTGCACCCGCGGGCCAAGCGACTCGGCGACCTGGTCGCCGGGACGGTCGTGGTGCGCGATCAACCCGTCGAGGTGGCCCGGCCGGCCGAGCCGATGGACATCGCGGTCGATGCGGAGGAGGATGGCTCGCCGGAACTGGCCGACGACGAGTTTGCCCTGATCCGCGAATTCATCGGGCGCGCGCCATCGCTGCCGCGTCCGGTGCGGAATCGGTTCGCCACGCAGTTCGCGGCGCGCTTTGCCGGCCGCTTTCCGGAGCGTCCGGGCGACGAATTCCAGTTCCTGCAGACGTTGTTCATCCGCGAACGTGGTCGTCGGCGCGGCAAGTTCGGCGCGCGGAGCGGCGGCGGCCGACGCGCCGTGTCGGAGCGACTGCTGGCGCGGAAGGGTGCCCGCTGGGACGCCTTCGATCAGTTGGCCGGACGCGTCGCGCGCGGCGGCCTCGATGTCTTGAGCGCCGAGGAGTTGCCGGACTTCGCCGCGCGCTACCGGGAGGTCGCCGCCGACCTCGCGCGGGTCCGTACCTATGGCGCCGACCCCGTCGTGTCGGCGCGGCTCGAGCGACTGGTCGCGGCCGGGCACAACGCGCTCTATCGTGCGGAGCGGCGGAGTTGGCGCCGACTGTCGCGCTTTCTGGTCGTCGAGGCGCCGGCGGCGGTGGTGGCGTCGTGGCGCACGGTGCTGCTCGCGGCCGCACTCTTCATCGTGCCAGGGATCGGCGGCTACGCGCTGCTGCGCGAACAACCCGGCCTCGCCCCGTCTCTCATCCCCGACGTGATGCTCGAGCGCGCCGAGGCCGGGAAGAGCCGCGGCCCCGCGGGGAGCGGGTACGTCGAGGTGTCGGCCGACAAGCGGCCGGTGATGGCCACGTCGATCATCGCCAACAACGTGCGCGTCGCGGTCGCCTGCTTTGCCTCCGGTGTGGTGTTCGGCGTCGGATCGCTGATTCTGCTGGCCCTGAACGGGCTGCAACTCGGTGCCGCCAGCGGACACTTCGCGAACCTCGGCGTACTGGGGTACCTCTGGAGTTTCGTGGTCGGGCACGGTGTGCTGGAGCTCTTCGCAATCTGGGTGGCGGGCGCCGCCGGCTTCCTGCTCGGCCGGGCGGTGATCGTCCCCGGCGACTACAGCCGTCGTGATGCGCTGGTGTTGGCCTCGCGGCGCGCGTTGCCGATGGTCGCCGCCGCGGTGGTGCTCCTGATCGTCGCCGGGCTGATCGAGGGATTGATCTCGGCGAGCACGGCGACCCTCCGCACGCGGCTGCTGGTGAGCGGTGGATCGGCGCTCGTTCTGGCGACCTATCTGCTGTTCGGCGCGATGGCACGGCGCCGCAGCAGTGACGCTCTCGACGTCTCACGTTGACGATCGCTGCTCTCCGCCATTTCCCGTTCACCCTGTCCCCCTGAGGGTTTCATGATGGCATTGCGTCAGCACAGCGCACCGAACCGGTTGTGGAGTCTGCGCGCCATCGTCGGGCTCGTCCTGCTAACGGCATGCGGCAAGAACCCTGAACGGCCGCGCGTCGATCAGGCGGCGTGGCAGGTCGATTCCGTCCCCCTCCTCGACATCGGCTCGGCACCCGATGACACCACGGAGTGGATTGGTGTGGCGGAAGGGGTGACGATGGTCGGCGACAGTGAGATCGTCGTGGCCGATCGAGGCTTTGCATCGTTGCGATACTTCGACCGGACTGGCGCCTTCAAACGGGCCGCAGGGCGTGCGGGCAGCGGGCCGGGTGAATTCGACTATATCGCACGGCTGTTTCACTGCGGCGATTCGTTGGTCGTTCAGGATATCGGCAGCCGCCAGTTCATGGTGTTCGGAGAATCCGGTGCCTTCGCCCGAGCGTACCGCCCACAGGGGCCGGCCGGCGCTCGCTTCGACTCACCGTACCGGCTGGCCTGCGGTCCGAGTGGAGCGTTCATCGACATCGGCTGGAACAACGACCCGCAGGTGAAGGCGCCAACTCGCGTCCGCGGCACGGCCCCCCTCTGGCTCGCCGACGCAGCCGGTGCTCCTGCGGTGGTCCTTGGGGAATTCCCGGCGTCAGAGCGTCTGGCGACCCCAGGGGGTTCCGGTCCGCACGCGCTCGGCAAGGAGCCGGTGCTCGCCCTTGGTCGCGATCGGGCCTATTACGGCGCCGCCGATTCCTTTCTGGTGAACGTCTTCGACCTGCAGGGCAAGCCGCTGCCGTCGATCCAGAAGCCATCGGTGCCGCTGGGGACAACCGAGGCGGACCGCGCGAGGTACCGACTGCTCGACACCCTGGGGAAGAAGGACGTGGCCCGACGGCTCCACCAGTGGGAGCAGTTCACTTTCCCGCCGACGGTGCCGGCGTATACCGCCTTCCTGGTCGACCGCGAGGACAATTTGTGGGTGCGGATGTTTCCGCGGTCCGAGGAGAACCGGGTGCGCTGGGTGATCTTCTCGCCACGCGGGGCCGAGATCGGCAGCCTCGATCTTCCGGATGTACTCGAGGTCCACGACATCGGTGCCGATTATGTGCTTGGCATCGAGACTCGGCAGGAGGATGGTGGGCAGCAGGTGCGAATGTACCGGCTCCATCGGGCGTCATCCGGCCGGTGATCCCTGCATCCTGCGGCTGATTGGGGCGACGGATGCGTCGCCCTTATCTTTCCGCCATGTCAGAGACCCCCACGCCCCTTCGCGTCACCATCCGCAGTGCCACGCCCTGCGCGCCCTACGTCCTCAACGGCGATTTCGAAGTCGTCGACGGTGACGGCAACCCGATCGAGTTGCCACCGCGGGTCAATCAGCAGCGGCTTTCGCTCTGTTCCTGCGGCCAGAGCGCCAAGTGGCCGGTCTGCGACGGCACCCACAAGGGCCTGACCCCGATCGCGCCGACGCCCTGAGGCGTCTCAGGCCGGCAGTCGGAGTGCCTCGTGCACGCCGACCCGCGCCACGCGGTCCGCGGTGAGCCGCCAGGCGAGGTAGCGCCCGGCACCCGGCGGAATCACCGTACCCTGATGGGTCCGTATCGTGGCGGGGGTTTCCGCGACCAACCAGCGCAACACCAGGCCCAGCCCCGACTCGTCGAGGTCGGGGGTGAGCAGCGCGTTCAACCCCCGCTCCCGCTCCCGAAGCCGACCGATTTCGCCGCGCCGCAGGCCGATGAGTCGATGCGTCGGCGTGGCCGGAAAGACCGCCTGCGAGAGATGGATCGCCACGCCGACCGCATAGATCCACTCACGCAGCGGGACGGTGCGCGTCAGTTCCCAACTGTCCCACGTGGTGAGTGGGGTGTCGCGGAGGATCGCGGCGGAATCGGCCGCACCCCACCGGGTGATGGCGGCCTGGCCGCGCACCTGGGCCAGCAGCAGGGCGGCGTTGTCCGGCTCACGATCGAGAAAGAGCACCACCAACGGTGGTTGGCCGGGGAGAGGGAGGACGGCCTCACCCTCATCGCTGCCCGCGATGAGCACCGTGGTATGGGGAAGGTCGGCGCCGAGGCGTGCCGCGGTCTGCTTGGCGTCGCGCAGTTGCTGCTGCAGCGAGAGGTCGGAGGCTCGGACCGTTGCCCGCGCCAGCACCGACGGATCGGTCGCCAGTGGCAGTGTCTCGAGGTGGGGTGCCCGCTGACGCCGGATCCGCTCGAGGATCGCCGCGTGGCGCTCGACCAGATGGTGCGTGGCGTGCGCGTCGTCGGGTGCTCCCCGCGCCGCCGCCCAGGGCGTGACCAGATCAAGCAATGGCATGAGCCGTCGAAGCTACCGACGGGAGCGCCGGGGGGACAGGTGGTGGATTTCCCCCCCGCTGGCCGGTCGGACGCCGTATCTTGCACGGAGTTGGCCCTCTCTCACCGACGGGTGGTGCCATGACCAGCCAGGGGCAGTCAGCCCTCATCGACGCGATTCACGACATCGACGACATCGTCGCTGTCGCGGACGCGACGGGCGTGGTCGTGTACGCCAACCGACAGGCGATCGACCTGCTGCGACTCGTCCCCGGGGTCACGACGCTGTGGGACGCCGTGCCCGCGTCGATGGCGGCGCGCCTGCGCGACGTGGTCCGAGGCACGATCGCCGAACAATCGACCGTCGAGTTCACCGAGCGCATCGGCGTCCGGAATGACTGGTTCGACCTCCGTTTTCAGGCCCGCGGCGAGCGGGTGGTGATGATCGGCCGGGAAGCCAACGCCCGGGTGATTCGCGACCAGCTCACCGAATTCGAATCGCGTCTGACACGAACGGGCGACCGGAGCGTTACCGCCGAGGAGCTCCTCGCGCGCGCGACTGCCGAATTCCGCTCCATGGCGGGCTGGGATGTCGGCGAGTCGTGGATGCTCATGGGCGGGCGCGAATGGAAGTTTATTGCGTCGGTGACGAGCGGTCGTCCGGGTTTGGCCGAGTTCCAGGCGGCGATGCGCGAGCAGCGATTCGAAATGGACTTCGGCTTGCCCGGCTTGGCCGCACGGACGCGGCATCCGGTCTACCTCGATGCGCTGACCCCGGAACATGGCTTCGTTCGCGACAACCTCGCGGCGGCGGCCGGGCTTGTTGCGGGACTGGCGGTTCCCCTCCTCAGCAACGGCAGCACCATCGCCATCCTCGTCTTCCTCCATGGCGAGTCGTTCGGCGATGATCCGTCGCGCGGACTGGTCGAGGCCTTTCTGCCACGACTCGCGGAGCTGATCGGGCATGCCCGTGAGCTCGAGATGGCCGACCACCTTTTCGAACTCTCGCTCGACGGACTCGTCGTGGCGGGCACCGACACCTACTTCCGACGCGTGAATCCGGCGTTCTGCGAGATGCTCGGTCGCACCGAGCACGAGCTGCTGAGCGTGCCGTGGGATCACTGGATTCATCCTGATGATCTGGCCGCCACAGAGGTCCAGAACCAGCGGCTGACACGTGGCCTGCGGACTGTCAGTCCCTTCGCGAATCGCTATCGCCACGCCGATGGTGGCTGGCGATGGCTCGAGTGGGCGGTCTTTCCCGATGCCGCCCACGACCTCATCTACGGCACCGTCCGCGATGTGACCGAGAAGCGCCGGACCACCGAGATCGAGTCGTTGCATCGGGACGCCCTCGAGCATCTGGCCCGCCGTGCGCCGCTCGCCGAGATCCTGACCGACCTGGTTCGGTCCGCCGAAATCCTCGTCCCCGAGGCGGTCGGTTCGATCCTGTTGGTGCGCGACGGCCGCTTGTACGGGGGCGCGGCACCCAATCTCCCGGCTGCGTACATCAAAGCGCTGGAAGGGCAGGCGATCGGCCCCACTGCCGGCACCTGTGGCTCCGCCGCCTGGCGCGACGCCGTGGTCATCACCACCGACATCCAGCACGACCCGCTCTGGGACGAGTGGCGCGGACTGGCGGCCCAGCACGGCCTTGTGGCCTGCTGGTCGGTCCCGTTCCATACCGCCGACGGGGCCGTGGCCGGCACCGTGGCGATCTACCCCGACTCGACCCGCCCACCGACCACCATCCAACTCGCCATGATGGAGACCATCGCGCGACTCGCGTCGGTGGCGGTGGAGCACCGCCGCGTCGACGAGGAATTGCGGCTGCTGCAGGCGGCGATCGAGAACCTCAACGACATGGTGATGATCACCGAGGCCGGGCCGATGGACGAGCCCGGTTCGCGGATCCGATTCGTCAATCGAGCCTTCGAGCGCGTGACGGGGTGGCTCCGGAGCGATGTCATCGGCCGGTCACCGCGCTTTCTGCACGGCGACGTGACCGATCGGGCCACCCTGGACCGGGTGCGGACGGCGCTGGCGCAGTGGCAACCCGTGCGCGAGGAGCTGCAGAACGTTCGTCGCGACGGCACGCCGTTCTGGGTCGAGATGGACATTGCCCCCGTGGCGGACGCGACGGGATCATTCACCCACTGGGTGGCGGTCAATCGCGACATCACCGAGCGGCGGAATCTCGAGGAACAGCTGCGCGAATCGCAGAAGATGGAGGCGGTCGGTCGGCTCGCCGGCGGAATCGCCCACGACTTCAACAACATGCTGACGGCCATTTCCGGCTTCGCGGAGTTGCTCGCGCTGGACCTGCAGGACGCGACAGCCGAGGCCAAGTCGCACCTGCGGGAGATCGTGCGCGCCGCCACGCGCTCCGCGGAGCTGACGCGCAAACTGCTCGCCTTCTCGCGCAAGCAGCTCCTGCAACCGCGCACCATCGACCTCTCCGACGCGGTGCGCGAACTCAGCACACTGCTCGGGCGCATCGTCGGCGAATCGATCCACCAGCGACTGCGGTTGGCCGACGAGCAGGTCTGTGTGACTGTCGACCCAGGTCAGCTCGAGCAGGTGCTGTTGAATCTGGTCGTCAACGCCAAGGATGCGATGCCGACCGGTGGCTCGCTGCAGATCGAGACCGCCGAGGTCGTGCTCACGGACGACTTCGCGGCGAGCCATGTCGGGATCCCGCCGGGGACCTACGGGATGCTGGCGGTGACCGACACCGGCGTCGGCATTGATCCGGCGGTGCGGGCGCGGATCTTCGAGCCGTTCTTCACCACCAAGGCGGAGCACGGCGGTACCGGTCTTGGCCTCTCGACCGTGATCGGCATCGTGACCCAGAGCGGCGGCCATGTGGTCGTGGAGAGCGAGCTGGGCTCGGGGACGACCATGACGGTCTATTTCCCGCTGGTGGAGGCTCCGCCCACGCCGCAGGAGCCCGACGCGCCGCCCACCGCGGAGACCGGTTCTGGCACCATCCTCCTGGTGGAGGACGAGGAACTGCTCCGCTCGCTGGTGACGCGGATCTTCACGCGGGCCGGTTTCACTGTCTTGTCGGCGCCAGACGGCGAACAGGCGCTCGAGATAGCGGCGCAACACACCGGTCCGCTCGACTTGCTGCTGACCGACGTGGTGCTGCCGGGCATTAATGGACGGGTGGTGGCGGAGGGGGTGCACGCGCTCCGCCCGGACACGCTGGTCCTCTTCATGTCCGGATACACCGAGGACGCCATCGTCCATGATGGCGTCCTCGGCGGAGACATCAATTTTCTGGAGAAGCCATTCTCCCGGCAGGAGTTGCTGACCAAGGTGATGGCAATGCTCGGCGCGCGCTGAGCGCTAGTGCAGTTCGCCGCGGCGCCGCTTCGCCGCCTCGTCGAGGAAGCGACGCTCGTCGGCACTGAGCGCATCGATGCCGGCCGCGCTGATCTTGTCGAGCAGTCGATCCATTTCCATCCGCTCATCCATCACCGGATCGCGCACCGGCGCACTCGGCGCCCGCTCCGCCAATCGCTCGCGCCGCGGCGCCGTCCCGCCGGTGCCGATTTCGGCGGCCGGCGCAGCGACCGGGACGCGCGTCCGCGGCGGCGCGATGTGCGGTGGCTCGAAGGACTTCCCGCCGCCCTGAATCACGAAGAAGAGCCAACCGCAGAGCAGTCCGCCGAGGTGGGCCACATGCGCCACGCCGTCGCTCCCCATCAGCGCGCCGAACAGGTCGAGCCCTGCCATGATCGCCACCAGCGTCCGCGCCTTGATCGGCATCGGCAGTGGGAAGACATAGAGCTTGGCATCGGGATGGAACTTCGCGAACGCGAACGCCACGCCGAGCACCGCGCCCGACGCGCCGATGAAGGGGTAGATGAACGACGGCGCGACGGTCCAGAGCAGCAGCGAGGTGATCGCCGCGCCGAGGCCGCAATAGAGATAGAAGAAGAGGAAGGCGGTGCTGCCGAGGCGCCGCTCGACCGGTGGGCCGAAGACGAAGAGGGCAATCGAATTGCCGACCAGGTGGAAGAGCCCGCCATGCACGAACATGTAGGTGACGAAGGTCCACGGCCGCGCCAAGGCCCGCGCCGGATCGAAGGTCACCAGGTCGAGCAGGACCTCCGACGGAAAGAGCGTCTGCTGCAACAGCAACACCACGGCGTTGATCGCGATCAGGCGACCAACCCAGGGGGTGATGCGGTCTTGCAGGGCAGTGCTCATGCGTCGGGTTCCGGTGGGTAGAGTCGTTAGTCGTTAGTCATTAGTCGTTAGGACATGCACGCCCCACAACCAACAACCAACAACTAACGACTAACGACTAACGACTACCTACGACAAATCCTCTCACACAGTTCCGCGAACCCGATCCCCGCCGCCTTCGCCGACTGCGGCAGCAGCGAGGTGGCGGTCATCCCCGGCAGGGTATTGGCCTCGAGGCAGAAGAGGCGGCCTTCGGCTGTGAGCCGGAAGTCGACCCGGGAATAGCCCCGCAGTTTCAGTGCCTGATGGGCCAGGAGGCCGAGTCGCTGGGCCTCGCGGGTGACCGTTTCTGGAATATCGGCCGGAAAGATCTCCTCCGACATCCCTGGCGTGTATTTGCACTCGTAGTCGAACAACTCGTGCTTCGGGATGATCTCGCCGACGGCGAGCGCCTCGTCGCCCAGGATGCCGACGGTCAGTTCCCGGCCCGGGACGAAGGCCTCCAGCATGACCTCGTCGTCATGGCGCGCCGCCTCCGCAATGGCGGGGACGAGTTCGGCCACCTCGCGCACCACGCTCAATCCGACCGTCGACCCCTGCTTGCTCGGCTTCACCACCAGCGGGAGGCCCAGCGAGGCGACGGCCTCGGTCAGGTCGGTCGGGGCCATCCGCCAGGCGGCGGTGGGGACCCCGGCAGTCTCGAAGAGTCGCTTCGCGACGTCCTTGTCCATCGCCAACCCCGAGGCAAGCGGCCCGGAACCGGTGTAGGGGATTCCGGCCACTTCGAGCAGGTGCTGGATGGTGCCGTCCTCGCCGCGCCCGCCATGCAGGGCGAGGAAGACGACGTCGGCTTGCCGGATCAGCGGTTCATCGAGCAGTCCGGCGAAGAGCACCCTGCGCTCCTCGGCTTCGAGCGCACCGACGTCGGGTGGCTCGGTGCCGACCCGGCCTCCCAGGACCCGTGCCTCGGCCGTGGCATCGAGGACGCCCTCGATCGTGTCGGCGACATGGACGACGTGCCCTCGCGAGCGCAACGCGGTCACCACCTGAGCTGCCGAGGCGATGGCGACGTCGCGCTCGGCGGAGGAACCGCCCGTGAGGACGAGAATGCGCAGTGGGGAAGCGGTCATCGCTGGATTGTACCCCGACAGCGGAGATTTGACCAACCAGCGAGGACCGCGTCGATTGGCGACCTCAGCGCTCGAAGAACGGGGGTGGTTCGATCCCGAGGGCGCGGAGATAGACGTAGCCCTGCGCGCGGTGGTGGATCTCGTTGTCGATGCCGTAGAGCAGCAGGTAGTAGACCGAGCCAGGGTACTGACCGAAGGCCACCCGATGCTCCTGGAAGCGCTCAAGCGGGATCTGCGGGAAGAAGGCGTCGAGGGTGGCGGTGTCGGCGTCCCAGAGGGCAAGCAGTTCGGCCTTCGTGGGTTGCCCCTCGGCGGACGATCCGACCCAGTCGCCGGTGACGATCCCCTTGAGCATCGGCGCGCCGATCATCAGCATCTCCATCACCAGGGCGCCGAAGGGGCGCATGCCGCCGACGGAGAAGCTCCAGAGCTGCTCCTCGGGAAACGCCTCGAGGACGCGGCGAGTGAGGCGGCGGTGCCCCTGCCAGTGCTCAAGGAGCTGGTCGGGGGAGATCACGTGGGGTTCGGACATGGTCTGGCCTCGATCGCGAAGGGTGATACTTCGGGGTTTGTTCGGTGGTTGAAATCTTACGGCCAGATCGGGAGACGCGCAACCGGGGCAGGGAGGCTCTGACTATGTTGCCTCCCGTCACTCATCCATCGAGGCCACCGTGCGCATCGTGAAGGGGAAATTCGCCGGTCGCCACCTGACCTCGCCGGCCGATCAGCGGGTCCGCCCCACCAAGGAGGTGGTGCGCGACGCGCTGCTCACGATGCTGGAACCCGAGTTGAAGGGGATCCGGGTGCTCGATCTCTTCGCGGGGACCGGTGCCTTGGGGCTCGAGGCCATCTCGCGTGGCGCCAAGAGCTGCGACTTCGTCGAGTTCCGCCCGGCGTCGTTGCACGCGCTCAAGGCCAACGTGGCGGCACTGCATCTCCTCGACCGCACCCGGATCTTCAAGAAGGACGCAGTACCCTGGACCGCGATGCTTGAGGCCGATCGCTACGACCTGGCCTTCGTCGACCCGCCGTACGAATCGAAGGTCCTCGACCGCATCCTCGACATGTGGCGCGCCAAGCCGTTCGCGCGGCTGCTGGCGGTGGAGCACGCCACGAGCCACGCGATCCCGAACGGGTCGCGGCGAAAAGTGTTTGGGGATTGCACGGTGACGATCTACAAAGCAGCGAACAGCGAAAAGCGATCGGCGAACAGCGAACCCACACCCGCCTAACGCGCGGTTCGCTGTTCGCTGGTCGCCGTTCGCTACCTCCCGATCATCAACTGCAACACATCATACCGACTCACAATGCCCACCAGCGCGTTGCCGTCGCGGACCAGCGCCGCCGGTGATTCGCGCGTGAGCATCGGCGCGAGCCGGTCCACCGGGAGCGAGAGCTCGACCTCGGGGTAGGGCTCCTCCATCACTTCGCGCACCGGACGATCGAGCAGGGTCGGTTGCTCGAGGGCCTTCGTCATCAGCGTGCCCTCGTTGAGCGCGCCAATGCAGCGACCATCCTCGATCACCGGAATCTGCGAGACATCCCAGGTGTGCATCAGGTTCACCGCCTGGCGTACCTGCGCCGACGGCGCGAGCTGCACCAGTGTGGGATGGGAGCCGCCGCGCTTGGCGAGGAGGTCGCCCACGGTCGGCTTCACCGTCTCGAGCAGCTGGTTCTCCTGCAGCCATTCGTCGTTGAACACCTTGCTCAGGTAGCGCTCGCCGGTGTCACAGAGAATGGTGACGATGCACGCCGTCGGGTCGTTGAGTTCGCGCGCCAACTGCAGCGAGAGATGCACGTTCACGCCCGCCGACCCGCCGACGAGGATGCCTTCCTCGCGCGCGAGGCGACGCGCCATCGCCATCGCATCGCGGTCGCTGCACTGGCGGAACTCATCGATCAGGTCCCACCACACCGTCGTCGGCGCCTTGTCGCCACCGATCCCCTCGACCTTGTACGGCGCGCCGTCGGTGCCGATGCTGCGGGTGCGATGGTAGCCAGCGTAGAGCGAGCCGACCGGGTCGCCGGCGATGATGCGGATCGCGGGGTTCTGTTCCTTCAGGTACTTGGCGATACCGCTCACCGTGCCGCCCGTTCCCGCGCCCGCCACCACGTGCGTCACCTTGCCGCCAGTCTGCGCCCAGATCTCCGGACCGGTGGTGGCGTAGTGCGCCTCGGGATTGACCTGGTTGTAGAACTGGTTGGCGAGGATCGCGCCCGGCGTGTCATGGGTGATCTGCTTCGCCTTCATGACGTAGTTCTCGGGATGATCGGGCGGCACCGCCGTCGGCGTGATGACCACCTCGGCGCCATACGCCTTGAGCAGCCGCACCTTTTCCTGCGACATCTTGTCGGGCATCGTGAAGATGCAGCGATACCCCTTCAGCGCGGCCGCGATGGCGAGGCCGACGCCGGTGTTGCCGCTGGTCCCCTCGACGACCGTCCCACCCGGCTTGAGGGTGCCGTCGCGCTCCGCCGCCTCGATGATGGCGAGGCCGATCCGGTCCTTCACCGAACCACCCGGATTGACGTACTCCGCCTTGCCGAAGACGGGCGTACGGAGGTCGCGACCAACCCGGCCCAGCCGAATCAGCGGGGTCTGGCCGATGGTGTCGAGGACGGAATCGTACGGGAAGGGATGGGGTGTATGCATGCGGAAAACTACAGCGAACGGCGAGCCGCGAACAGCGATCTGGGATCTGCGGGCGGCGCGCCGGTGTCCCCGTGCGTAAGGGCGACGCATGCGTCGCCCTCCGCACCTCTCGCGATCCTCGGGCAGGGCGACGCATGCGTCGCCCCTACATGCCTCACGTGAAGATCGTCGCCCGCACCGGGATGGCGCTGTCGGTGGTGGTCCCGTTGCCGAGCTGACCTCGAACATTGTTGCCCCAACAGTAGATGTCGACGCCCTCTCGACCGCAGGCATGCTCGCCACCGACGTCGATCTCGCTGAAGACGCGCCCACCCGGGATGAGCTGCGGGGTGGTGGCATTCCCCATGAAGGCACCCCAGCACCATGCCGCTCCCGCAGCGGTCAGGCCACAGACGCCACCGCGCCCGCCGCCGATCCGGACGAATCGCTGGGCCGTGGCCACGGCGACCGGCACGCTTCGGTTGGTCATGGTGCCGTCACCGAGCTGGCCACCATCGTTCTGCCCCCAGCAGAACACGGTGCCGTCGGCCTTTCGGCCACAATGCGATTGATCGCCGCCGGTGATCTCCGCGAAGAGGTGCCCGCCGCTCACTTGCGTCGGCGCGAAGACGCTGCCGCCAAAGTTGCCGTGGCCGATGGCTCCAGTGATGCTCGACCCCCAACACCATGCGACCCCGGCACTCGTCAGCCCACAGGTGCTGAAGGCCGTCACGGAGAGCGAAGCGAAGGTCATCCCGGGGGCTGCGGCGACTGGCGTCAGCTGATTCGTGACGCCGCCGTCGCCCAAGGCACCACTGCCCCCCTGACCCCAGCACCAGGCGGCACCCGATGCCTCCAGCGCACAGGCCGCCCCACCCCAGCCGAGGAACATCCGCGTAAAGGTCTTGCCGCCGCTCACCGCCACCGGGGCGAACTGGTCCGTGTTCCCACCGTTGCCGATCGCGCCCTGCACGCCCCGGCCCCAACACCACGGGGCGCCAGCGGCGGTGAGGGCGCAGGTGAAGAAGTTGCCGACGTACACCTTCGCGAACGAGAAGCCGCCCAGCACGGGCAGCGGCGTGGGTTGCGAGGCCGTCACCACGTTGCGCCCGAGTTGCCCGTTCTGCCCCTCTCCGGCACAGTAGACGATGGTCCCGGTGCCCTGGAACAACTGACAGGTGTGGTACGACTCGGCGCCGAAGGTGTCCATGGTGAGCGTGACGGGTGGCACGGTGATGGTGACCTGCGCGCTGCCGCTCTTCGTTTCGCTCGTGGCAGTGATGGTGACGGGTCCTCCGGCCGTTACCCCGGTGACGACGCCGGACTGCGACACCGTCGCCACGGACGCATCGCTGGTGGACCAGACGACCGCGCGCCCCGTGAGCGGGACATTCGCCGCGTCGCGCAGGGTGACGGTGAAGGTGGTCGTCGCGCCCGTCGCGATCGAGGCAGCGCCGCCGGAGATCGCGACCGAGTTGACCGGGGCGGGTGCCGGCGTGGAGACGGTCACCTGGGCGGTGCCGCTCTTCCCCTCGCTGGTGGCCGTGATCGTGATCGGCCCACCAGGGGCGATCGCCGTCACGACGCCGCTGCCGGTGACGGTGGCCACGGTCGCGTCGCTGGTCTGCCAGGTGATGGTGCGATCCGTCAGCACCGCGTTGGAGACGTCGCGGAGCGCGGGCGTCAACGTCTGCGTCCCGCCAACCGCGAGCGTTGTGGTTGCTGGCGTCAGCGTAACCGTCGAGACCGACGGCGGCGGTGGGGGCGGGGTGATCGGGTTGGAGGCGGGGCTGCTGCAGCCGGCGAGGATCGCGGCAAGGAGGACGGCTGAGGTGAAGCGCATCGGGCAGGTCCTGGAGAGGGGTCTGCCTGGACATGCGCCGAACGCCCCACGAATCAGCTCATCGAGCCGCGACCCCCCTCACTGGCTCGTCTTCAACGAATCCGGCAGCCGGAACCGGATCGGCACCTGAATCGGCGCGACCACCGCCGTGTCGTTGCGGGTCGCAGGGTGGAACTTGAGCCCGGGTGCGGCCGCCATCGCGGCGGCGTCGAACTCCGGGTGCCCGCTGGAGGTGGCAATCCGGGTCGAATCGCGGATCACCGATCCGGAGGAATCGACCACGAGATAGAGGAGGACTTCCCCCTCGACCTTCTTGGTGAAGAGCTCGGGAGGGTAGGGAATCTCGGGGCCGCCGGCGACCGGACGAGCCGCCCGAAGCGCCGCCGCGGGAGGCTCGCCCCCACACCCGGCGATCCCGAGGAGGAGGGCCGAGGCGAGGGCGGCAAGCGATGGACGCATGGGCAACATCCCGGAAATGTAAGCGATCATGAAATGCGGCAATTCACCCTACCCGCTGACGATGACGAGCCACCTTGGCCCGGTTGCCACACCCCTGCATATCGCACCAACGGCGCGACCGGTTTCGCGAGGCGTCCACGAAGAGGCGGCCGCAGCCATCACAACACTTCAGCCTGGCCAGATTCGGGCCGGTCAAGAGCAGCGCCGCGGACCACGCGACTGGCCAAAGCGCCCGCGCCAGATCCTCAGCGGGACCGATCCACCCCCAGCCATATCCTCGGACCGCTGGCAACACGCCGCGGTGATTCTGCCCCTGCGAAAGGATGCGGTTGAGTCGCCCAAGGTCGCGATCGGCTGCTCCCTCACCCAACGCCTCCGCCCGAAGCAGGCGGTGGATGACGACCCGAAACCTGGCCACAGCCCGCCCCGCCGCCGGGTTATCCACCCCCTCAGGGAGGTCGGTGCCGTTGGCAAAGTCGACGCAGAGCACACCGCCGATGTCTTGCTGGGATTGGGGCATGTAACCAACATAACATCTAATGGTGGTTACAGCGAGAGGATGATGGATGATGGATCATGGATGATGGATGGGGCCAATCATCCATCATCTATCATCCATCATCCCGCTTTTCAGGCGGGCCAACTCCTGCAACGCCTCCATCGGCGTCATCTGGTTCGGGTCGAGGGCGCGGAGGCGCTCGGCCAGTTCGGCGGCGCGGCGCTGGGCATCGCTCGGCGGGGGGGTGCGTAGGGGCGAAGCATGCTGCGCCCCTACGGCTTCGCGCTGCGCCCGTACCGATGGCCCCGTCGCCCGATGCTCGCCCGACGACGAAATCCCCGCCTGCAGGAGGTCGAAGAGCGAGGGCTGGGTCGGGTCGGGGTTGGCCGGTGGTGGCCCTTCGACGACGCGGTGGTCGGCCTCGAGGATGACGAGCACTTCCTTGGCGCGGCCGACCACACCGCTCGGGAGTCCGGCGAGTTGGGCCACGTGGATGCCGTAGGAGCGGTCGGTCCCCCCCGCCTCGAGGCGGTGGAGGAAGACGATCCCGTCGCCCGACTCCCGGACCGCCACGTTGCAGTTCCGGGCGTGGGCGAGCTGCTCCGGGAGCTGCATCAGTTCGTGGTAGTGGGTGGCGAACATCGTGCGGCAGCCGATCCGGTCGTGCAGATACTCGGTGACCGCCCAGGCGATCGCGACGCCGTCGTAGGTCGAGGTCCCCCGGCCGATCTCGTCGAGGAGGACCAGGGAGCGGGCGGTGGCGTTGTGGAGGATCGCCGAGGTTTCGGACATCTCGACCATGAAGGTCGACTGGCCGCGGGCCAAGTTGTCGGAGGCGCCCACCCGGGTGAAGAGGCGGTCGACCACCCCGATCCACGCCTCGCGGCAGGGGACAAAGCTCCCCATCTGGGCCAGGACGACGTTGAGTCCGATCTGGCGCAGGATGGTGCTCTTGCCCGCCATGTTCGGGCCGGTGACCAGGTGGACCCGCTCGACCTCGTCGAAGTGGACATCGTTCGGGACGAATCGTTCCCGCGGCATCATCCGCTCGATCACCGGATGGCGCGACCCTCTCAGGGTCAACCCGTAGCCGTCGTGCACCACCGGCCGGACATAGCGCTCGTTGACGGCGGTGTCGGCCAGCGAGGCAAGCACGTCGAGCCGCGCCAGCAGGCGTGCCGTGCCCTGCACGCGGGTGATCGCCCGGCCGACCAGGTCGCGCAGCGCCCCGAAGAGCGTCGCCTCGCGCTCACCGATCCGCTCCTCGGCGCCGAGGACCTTCGCCTCGTAGTCCTTCAACTCGGGGGTGACGTAGCGCTCGGCATTCGACAACGTCTGCCGCCGCTCGTAATCCTCGGGCACCGCGCTGGTGTTGGCGTGGGTCACCTCGAGGAAGTAGCCGAAGACCTTGTTGAAGCCGACCTTGAGCGAGGAGATCCCGGTGCGCTCGCGCTCGCGCTGCTGGATCGAGGCGAGCGCCTGCTTGCCGTTGTCGCGCAGGTCGCGCAGCTCGTCGAGTTCGGCGTCGTACCCCTGGGCGATCACGCCGCCATCGGCCAGCGTCACCGGTGGCCGCTCGACCAAACCGCGCGCCAGCTCCGCCGCAAGATCCTCAAGGCGATCGAACTGCGCAGCGGTGTACTCCAGCAGCGCGGCGACCCGCTCGGTGCCAGGCACCGTGCGCATTGCGAGCAGCGCGACGGATTCGCCGACCTGGGGCAGCGCGAGGAAGGAGTCGCGGAGTGCGCCGAGTTCACGCGGCGTGACCCGCCCCGCGGCGGCGCGCGCGGCGAGCCGTTCGACGTCGCGCACTCCATCGAGTGCGGCACGGAGCGTGGCACGCGCACTCCCCGCCTCGACCAGTGCGGCGACGGCGTCGAGCCGTGCCTCGATGCGCACCGGATCGCGGAGCGGCGAGAGCACCCATTGCCGCAACAGGCGCGCGCCCATCGGCGTCTGGGTGCGGTCGAGTGTCTCGACCAGCGTGACGCCCTTGGCACCGGCGCGCAGCGGCTCCACCAACTCGAGATTGCGGCGCGTCATCTCGTCGAGCCAGCAGAGTTCGTCGGGCCGGCGCACATCGGGGCGCGCGAGCTGCGGCAGTCCCTGCGGTTGCAACTCCAGCGCATAGCGGAGCAGCGCCCCGCCGGCACCGACCGCGGCGGCATCGTCGGTCGCGATGCCGAGGGCATCGAGCGAGGCAATCGCCAGGCGACGGCTCAGCTCCTCGGCGGCGAGCGCCGGATCGAACTCCCAGCGTTCGCGCTCGGTGCGGAGGATCTCCGGCTCGAGCACCACCTCACTCTCGCGCGGCACCACCACTTCGGCGGGCGAGAGGCGTCCGAGCGCTTCGGCGAGCCCATCGGCCGCCACCGTCTCGAGGATGAACTCGCCGGTGGTCAGGTCGAGCGCGGCGACACCCACGGCTTCACCGGCACCACGGGGCGCGACGGCGACGAGCCAGTTGTTGCGCGACCCCGGCGTCCACTCCTCGTCGAGGAACGCGCCTGGTGTCACCGTCTCGACGACGGCGCGCTTGACGATTCCTTTGGCGAACTTCGGATCCTCGATCTGCTCGCACACCGCCACGCGGAAGCCGGCGGCAATGAATTGGCGCAGATAGCCGGCGGCTGCCTTCACGGGCACGCCCGCGAGCGGCACCCCATCGCCCCGCGACGTCAACGTGATGTTGAGGACCCGCGCCGCGACCTGCGCGTCCTCGAAGAACATCTCGTAGAAATCGCCCATCCGAAAGAAGAGGATCGCGTCGGGATGACGCGCCTTGATCTCGCGGTACTGGAGGAGGAGGGGGGAGTCGGTCAATCAGATCTCAACGTCGGAGAAATTGATGTTGTGGTGAGGGGTGAGGGGGGAGAGGCATCCGCCCCCTCCCCCCTCCCCCCTCACTCCTCACATTCGCTTCACGGAGCTTTCACAACAAACGGCGCTCCACCCACCGCCGCCTTGAGCTTCCCCACGGCGGCCACCGCCGCCTCGCGCGTCGAGAATGGCCCGGCCTGCAACTTCGTCAGGCCCTTGGGGCCGGCGACGCGATACGCCATGTAGCCGGCCTTCTCGATCTGCTGCGTCGCGCGGCGGATCGACGCGGGGTCGCTGATTGCGGCCACCTGCACGCGCCATGGCGAGGTGGTGGACTTCCCCGCGGTGGTCGGTGCCGACGGCGGGGCCGTCGTGGTGGTGGGCGTTGAAGTGACAGGCGTCTTTGGCGGCATCACCTCGGGGCGCTTGAGACTGTCGCTCTTGGGGATCGCCGCGAGCCGCGCCAATTCCTCCGGCGTGCAGCGCTGCTTCGCGAACTCGAGCTGGTTCTTCAGTTCGAGGTCGCTGCCGACCTGCTGCAGCCCGCGCGTGATCCAGTCGCACGCCAGCGGCCCTTCGCGACGCTCGAAGGCGGCGCGTGCGCCGAAGAGCGCCGCCACCGGAATCACCGCCGACTCGGGAAAGTCAGTGAAGATGCGCTTCACGCGCAGCACGGCGCTCTCGCTGTTGCCGCTGCCGTAGTCGAGTTGGGCCAGGCGCAGCATCGCCTTGTCGGCCCATGCCGAGTTGGCGTGCTCGACCGCGATGCGCGCGTACTGGAGCCGGGCCTCACCCAGCGTCTTCGCCACCGCCGCCGAGGTGTAGAGCGCCTCGGGGAAGGCGGCGTCGGTCGCCCGGGTCTGCGAGAGAATCCGGCCGATCACGGCGCGCGCGGAATCGCCATACCCCTCCTGCGCCAGCCGGGTGACTTCGACGAAGCGCGGCGTGGTCGGGGGGAGCGGCGCCTGGGCGGCGGCCGGGGCGGCGGCGGCGGCGAGGATCACGACGAGGGCGAGCACGGGCGCAGCATGCTGCGCCCATACACCTGCGTACGGGCGCAGCATGCTGCGCCCCGACATGACGGGCACCTGCCCGCGGCGCGCGCATCGCGCGGGGCTCACGCCGCCTTCCGCGCGCGCGACGTCGCCAGCATCAAGACGAGATCGGTCACGATCCCTCCTTCATCGGAAATCGTGGTGTTCTTGAGGGCCGCATCGGCCGCGAGAGTCGCGGCGATCGCGGTGCGGAGGCGGGGCAACGACCAGCGCCCGACCACCTCGCCCACCAAGGCCGCGAACGGAGGATAACTACCCACGTTCGGGCGAATCTTGAACATCAGGCTCTTGACCTGTTCGGCCAGCTGCCGATCACGGATCTTCTTCGCCTCGGCGGTGCAGCGGCCCCAGCGGAGCACCAGCAGCGAGGTGCCGAGCAGATTGACCAACCGGACCCCGGAGACACCACTCAGCGCGAGCACCTGCGGAACCAGCGCAATGGCGCGGGCGGTGTCGTCGCGGAGCACGGCGTCGCGCCAGTCCTCGACCGTTTCGCCGAAGCGGATCCCCACCAGCGACCCGACCGTCTCGCGATCGATCGGCCCGGAGACCTCGAGCGAGGAGAGCTTGGCCACCTCGGCCGTCAACGTCCCCAGATCGCCACCGGTGGCCCGGAGGAGGTGCTCCAGCGCATCGGGCGCGAGGGTGATCCCGGCACCCTGCAGCCGGTCCTCCAGCCAGGCGTCGAGCGCCTCGCCCAGCAGAGCCTTGCAGTCGATCACGGTGCAGTGCGCGGCGAGGTCGGCATCGGGGTCCTCGTCGTTCCCCTGGACGAAGATCAGCACCGTCTCCGGCGCCGGCTTCTCGAGGTAGCGCACCGCGGGCTGCTTCCCCTTGCTCTTCCGCTTCCACGACTCGATGTCGCGAACCACCACCACGCGCACGTCGGCCATCATCGGCAGCGTGCTGCACGCCGCGGCGAGCTCGTCGGGCTCGAGATTGGAGGCGGAGAGATAGTCGAGGTTGAAGTCGCGCAGCCCGGGGTCGAGCGCCCGATCGAGCAGCGCCGCCAGCGCCTCATCCTTGAGGATCGCCTCGCTGCCGGCCAGATAGAACGCCCCGCGGGGAGGGGTCTTGGCAAGGGCGCGCTGGAGCTGGGGAAGGGAGAGGACGGCCATGGGGGAATGATAAGCGGCGGAGAGCAGGGGGTGAAACGTCAAACGTGAAACGGTCGCTGCCCGCAGGCTCCCGTTTCACGTCTCACCTTTCACGAGCCATTTCGGCGTGTGGTTACCGGATCGGCCTCACATTGAACCGCGCACTCAGCGCATGCACCATCCCATCCGACGGTTCGATATCGCTCACCCGCAACAGCTCCACGCCGATCTGCAACGCACGATTGTGCGCGCGACAGTGGCCGCACGTGCCCGAGTGCTCGCGCATGCGATGCGCCAACTCGGGATCGTTGCCGTCCCGAAAATCGGAGTAGTAGCGGCCGAACTCGCGACAGTTCATCTCTGGAGGGACTCCTGCGCGGGGGGAGGAGGTAAGGGA
The DNA here is from genome assembly GCA_016720805.1 of Gemmatimonadota bacterium. Classification (NCBI taxonomy): domain Bacteria; kingdom Pseudomonadati; phylum Gemmatimonadota; species Gemmatimonadota bacterium. Next base: position 102,515 of record JADKJZ010000005.1, read on the forward strand.
GTGTACGTCGAGATTGGGATGTGCGAAAGGGGGGTGCGTCAGAGAATGCCGACCGTCAAAATCCCCGATGTCAACGCACTGTGACACCGGGGATATGAAATGGTTCCGCCGCGTCGTTCCGGTCAGTCGAGGAAGGGCGCGATCATCTGCTGGAAGGAGGTCCGGGCCCGGTTCAGTCGGCTCTTCACCGTGCCCAGGTTGGTGTTGGTGACCTCGGCGATATCCTCGTAGCTCTTCCCCTCCAGCTCGCGCAGCACGAAGACAATGCGGTGGTGCGGCGAGAGTCGGGCGACCGTCGCCTCCACCAGTTCGCGGAGGTGACGGTTGGCGAAGAGGTCGTCCGGACGCGAGCGGGAATCCTCGAACTCGAGCGTCCGCCCCTCGTGCTCCCCCGGCGCGCGCGACGACTCGTGGAAGACCAGCGGCGAACGGGCGCGGTTCCGCAGCTCGTTCTTCGCGAGATTCGATCCAATGGTGTAGAGCCAGGTGGAAAACTTCCGGCTCTGGTCGAAGCGGTGCAGGTGACGGTGCACCCGCACGAACGCCTCCTGCACCAGATCCTCGGCCCGCTCGCGATCGCCGATCATCCGGAAAATGAAGTTCAGGAGCCGCGTCTGATATCGGCGCACCAACTCACCGAAGGCCCGCTCGTCGCCGGCCAGGTGCGCCGCCACAAGGCGGGAATTCTCGATGTTGGCGGCATCCGAGGCCGACGAGGCGACCATCGTCGGACGCTCACGCGCAGGGGCATCGGCGCCGGGCAGTGTGAAGCTGAGGAATGCGATCGCGGTCATGGGGACATCCTTCGTTGAAGGGTCACCACGAGAAGCTACCGCACTTTTTCAGTTTGTCAAAGGTTATCTTTTGAAAGCTTGGACAAAGAGGATTGCGTTCAGCGATTTGGTGTCGGTAATGGTTCCATTGTGCACCATTTCCAGCACCTTCGACCAGGGCAGCTGGTGCAGATCGAGTACTTCATCCGCCTCCAGTGCGCTCGATCCCGGCGTCAGCTCGCTCGCCAGGAAGAGGTGGATCACTTCGTCGGTGAAGCCCGGCGTGGTCCAGATCGAGGTCAGCCGCTCGACGTGACCAGCCTGGTAGCCGGTCTCTTCCCGTAGTTCGCGCCGAGCCGTCGTCTCCGGCGACTCCTCGCCATCCCGCCGACCCGCCGGAATCTCCCAGAGGTAGTCGCCGGTGGCGTGGCGAAACTGCCTGATGAGCAGCACGCGCGGATCGGCGTCCTGCACCGGATCGAGAAACGGCAGCACCGCCGACGCCCCCGGATGCCGCAGCATCTCGAGGTCACCGACGTTGCCATTGGGAAAGCGCACCGTGTCGATGTCGAGGGAGACGATGCGGCCGGAGTAGACGCGGCGGGTGGAGAGCAGTGCCATGCGGAAGGCTCGTCGATGGGATGATGGATGATAGATGATGGATGATAGATGTGTCGCAGTGATATCGACCGCACGCGACAGCATCCATCATCCATCATCCATCATCCTGCTATTTTTCGTACGTCTGCACCTCCACCGGTCCCAACCCCAGCTTCTCGATCCCGGCGCGGATCTTCGCCAGGTCACCCACGACGACCACGGTCATCTCGGCGGGATTCAGTCGCAGCTTTGCCATCCGCTGCGCGTCGGCGGTGGTGACGCCGTTGATCCGTGCGAGTTCGGCCGGGATGGTGGCGAGCGGCAACCGGAAGAGCAGTGCCGTGCTCATCGCGCCGGCAACCTGGCCCGCCGTCTCGTAGTCCGAGAGCGATCCGAGCACGAGGTAGTTCCGTGCGCGGCCGACTTCGGTGTCGGTGACGCCCTTGTCGCGCATGGCGGCGATCTCACGGAAGATCACCGCGAGCGACGAATCGGTCACGTCGGTGCGGACGTCGGTCGAGATGATGAACGGACCGGCGACCGGCGCGAACGCGAAGTTCGACCCGGCGCCGTACGTGTAGCCGAGCTGCTCGCGGAGCAGGTCGTTGAGCCGCGACGAGAAGGAGCCGCCGAGGATGGTGTTCATCACCACGGCCGCCGGGTAGTCCGGGTCGGTGCGCGACATTCCCGGCCCGCCGATCATGATCACCGACTGGGCGGCGTCGGGCTTGTCAACCAGGATCACGCGCGCCTTCCACTGGGTCGGACCCGACACGTCGCGCGCCGGCACCGAGGAGAGAATCACCGACGGGGCCTTCCAGCCGCTGAAGTGCTTGGCGGCCCAGCGCACCGCTTCCTGGAGCGTGACGTCGCCGCTCAGCACCAGCGTGGTGCGGCGCGGATCGGCGGCGGTGTTCCACCAGCCGCGCACGGCGACCGAGTCGAACTGGCTGACCGAGGCCGAATCGCCGTTGATGTTGCCGTGGTACGGGTGCGACGCCGGGAAGAGATTCCGGTAGAACACCTTGGTTGCCACGGCGCGCGGCGAGTCCTTGGCGCTGGTGAAGCCCGCCAGGCGCAACGCGCGCTGCCGATTGATGTCGACGCTCGAGAAGGTCGGCTTGAGGAGCATCAAGGCCATCAACTGGAAGCCGCGATCAACCGAGCGCTTCGGCACCGAGAGGGAGAGCGTGACGTTCTCGTACCCCGCCGCTGCGCGCAACGAGGCGCCGATGAAGTCCGTCTCCTCGGCCAACTGCAGCGCCGTCATGCCCCCCGCACCCTCACCAAGCAACCCCGCCGTGAAGGTGGCGAGGCCCGGCGCGGTGCCGCGGAGCCTGGCCCCGCCGTTGATGATCAACCGCGCCTCGACCAGCGGCACTTCAGCATTGCGGGCCACCTGGATCTTGAGGCCGTTCGGCAGCGAGGCGGTTTGTACCACCGGCACCGAGAGCTTCGGCGCGGGGCCGAGCGCCGGCGCCGTGGTGACCTGCGCGGACAGCGGCGCGACCATGACGGCCGCGGCCATCACGACGCGGAGAACCATTGCAGTGTGCTTCACGGCGTCACCCCCCGCGGCTCGGCCGCGAGCTCACGCTTCCCCATCGGCACCACCGAGACGATCGCGCGCGGCCCGGTGAGGTATTGCTTGACCACGCGCTGGACATCGGCGGGAGTCACGGCGCGCAACCGGTCGAGGTCGCGCTGGAATGCGTCGGGCACGCCCACCTCGAAGAAGTACTGGTTCAACTGGTCGGCCTTCCCGTCCACCGTCTGGGTGGAGCGCAGGAAGGCGGCCTCGAGCGCATTCTTGGCCTGCTCCATCTCGCGGGCCGTCGGCGGCGCCTCGCCGAGGCGGCGCAGCTCCTCGTCCACCGCACGCTGGACCGGAGCGATCGGCTTCCCCGGCTTGGGGCGGGCGACGATGTCGAAGTCGCCATCGTACCGCCGATGATCGGGCGACGCCATGACCATCGTGGCCGTCTGCTCGTCGTAGACCAGCCGCTTCGTGAGTCGCGCGTTCTTCGACCCGGCGAGAATCATCCGTGCCACCTGCAGCGCGGCGTCATCGGGGTCCCACGCCTTGACGGTCGGGAAGACATACTCGAGTTGTGCCACCTGCACCCGGTCCTCGAGGACCAGTGCGGTGTCCCGGGTCATCTTCGGCCGCGTAGGATTGATCGCGGTAATCGCGGGTCCGCGCGGGATGGCGCTGAAGTAGTGCTTCACCAGCGCGAGCACCGAGTCGTGCTTGACGGCGCCGGCGACGGTGATCACGGCGTTGTTCGGCGCATACCAGGTGCGGAAGAAGTCTTTCACGTCCTCGACCGAGGCCGCCGAGAGGTCAACCATCGAGCCGATCACCGGCCACGAGTACGGATGACCGGCCGGATAGAGCATCCGCGGCAGGTGGTCGGCCACCATGCCGTACGGCTGATTCTCGTAGCTCTGCCGCCGCTCGTTCTTCACGATGTCACGCTGGGCATCGACCTTCGCCGAGTCCATCGTCGGCAACAACCATCCCATCCGGTCGGCCTCGAGCCAGAGCATCAGCGGCAGCGCCGACACCGGCCCCGACTCGTAGTAGTTGGTGCGGTCTTCGGTCGTGGAGCCGTTGTTGTTGGCGCCGGCCGCCTCGAGGAGCCGATCGAACGCCGGATACACGGCATTCTGGGACCCCATGAACATCAGGTGCTCGAAGAGGTGCGCAAAGCCGGTGCGGCCGACCTTCTCCGACCCGGAGCCGGTGTGGTACCAGACGTTGACGCTGACGATCGGGGTGGACTGGTCCTCGTGCACGATCAGCCGGAGGCCGTTCGGCAGGGTGTCCACGGTGGCGGGGACCTTCAGCCCCTGCGCAGCGAGTGGAGACGCGCCCAAGAGCAGCGCGAGGGCAAACAGACGGGTGCGCAAGCGGAAACCTCCGTGGTTTGGGATGATGGATGATGGATGATAGATGATGGATAGGAGTCGATCCTCCATGATCGATCATCGATGATCGATCATCCTCATCCATCATCCACACTTACAGCGAAACTTCTCCCCATGACTCGGAATCATCACTTCTCGTACGCCTTCCTCTTCGAGGAGTTTCTTCATCCCGGCGAGGGATTCCGGTTCGCCGTGGACGCAGAAGGCGCGCTGGATCGGGCCGCCCAGGTTGCGCACCCAGCGGCGCAATTCATCGCTGCCGGCGTGGGCGGAGTAACCGTCGATCTTGACCACTTCGGCGCCGATGGTGGTTTCGACGCCGAGAATCTTCACGGGGTTGCGCCCCTCGCTGATCCGCCGCCCCAGCGTGTGCTCCGCCTGGAAGCCGACGAAGAGGATGGCGTTCTTCGGGTCGCCGGCATGGTTCGCCAGGTGGTGCAGGATCCGCCCCGCCTCCGCCATGCCACTCGCCGAGATGATGATCGCCGGCCCCTGCAGTGCGTTGAGCTTCTTCGACTCCTCGATGTCGCGGACGTAGTGCACGAGGTGGTTGTCGAAGATCGGGACGCCAGTCTTGATGAACCCCTCGTTCTGGTCGAAGACCTCGGGATGCAGCCGGAAGACGGCGGTCGCCTCGACGGCGAGCGGTGAGTCGATGTAGATCGGGATCTGCGGAATGCGTGCCGTGTTCGCGAGCTCGTGCAGCGCGTACACCAGCTCCTGCGTCCGTCCCACCGCGAACGACGGCACCAGGATCTTGCCGCCCCGCGCCGCGACGCGACTCACCACCTCGGCGAGGCGCGCCATCGCGTCCTCGGTGGTGTCGTGCTGCTTGAGCGCGTAGGTGCTTTCGATGATCAGCGTGTCGATCGCTCCCTTCGGACCGTCCGGATCGCGGATGATCGGCTGACCCCAGCGGCCGATGTCGCCCGAGAAGACCAACCGGTGCGCCGCCGCGCCACCCGCGCCCGCGATGCTGATGTCCACATTGGCACTGCCGAGGATGTGGCCGGCATCGCGGAAGGTCACCGTGAGATCATCGGCGACCTTGAACGGGCGACAGTACGGATGCGCCTCCATCAACTCCTGCACATGGTAGGCGTCGGCCATGGTGTAGAGCGGCTCGGAGCCCGGGCCGGCGCGTCCCTTCCGCTGCAGGTAGCGGAAGTCGCTCTCCTGGATGTGGGCCGAGTCGGGGAGCATGATGGCGCAGAGATCGCGCGTGGCGGGCGTCGCGAAGATCGGCTTGTCGAACTGGCGCGCCACCAGCAGCGGCAACCGCCCGCTGTGATCGATGTGCGCGTGCGAGAGAATCACCGCATCCAGTTGGCGCGGATCGAACGGCGTCTCGGCGTTGAGGCGATGCGATTCCTCGCGACGCCCCTGGAAGAGGCCGGCGTCGAGCGCCACGCGGTGGCCCCGCCATTCGAGGTGGTGGCAGGAACCGGTGACTTGGCCGGCGGCGCCCCAGAAGGTCAGCGAGATATCGGTCATCGGAAGAACCCCTGCAACACGAGAATCGGCAGCTTGCCAGCTTCGGCGAGGAGGTATTGCAGCTCCGTGCCGAAGCGTCGAGAGATCGGGGAGGTCGCCGTCGGCGACGTCCAGGCCTCGAGACCGAGGCGGCGCGCCTCGATCCGCAACCGGGCCAGATGGAAAGGATCGGAGACGAGGATCGCCCGGTTGAGCCCCTCGCCGTGGAGATAGTTCGCGACGGCGGTCATCGATCCCGCCGTGGTGCGCCCCTCTGGCGCCACCGCAATCGAGGTCGCCGGAATCCCGACGCTGACGAGGTAGCGCTGGCCGGCGGTCGCCTCGCTCATCCGGTCGCCCTCGACAATGCCACCGGTAACGACGATCAACTCGGCGTACCCTGCACGGAAGAGGACGGCGGCGTGGTCGAGGCGGGCCTGCAGGACGGGCGAGGGGCGGCCGTTGTACTGGGCGGCGCCGAGCACGACGATGGCATCGGCCTGATAGCGCTGGTCCTGGCGAGAGACGACCAGGACCGCGAAGAAGGAAAGCAGATACACGCTGGCGATTGCCGCAGCGAACGCCGCGACCCAGGCCTGCCGGCGGTTGCTCAGAAGGGGAACGATTCCCCCTGCCGCGGGACGATGACGTCGCGTACGCCCTCCTCCCGGAGAATGGTGACCATGATGGCCACGGCCAGGTCATCGCCGTGCACGACGAAGGCGCGCTTGATGGGGCCACCGAGGGCGCGGAGCCAGGTGCGCATCTCCTCGCCGTCGGCATGCCCCGAATAGGCGGTGAGGGTCTCGATGCCGGCCCGACGCTGGACCGACTCCCCGAGGATGGTGACCTCGCTGGCCCCCTCCTGCAGCAATCGTCCGACCGACTCTTCCTCGTTGGGTGCCAGGAAGATCACGGTATGGCGCTCGTCGCCCAGGCAGCGGCGCAGGTGATGCGCGGCGCGCCCGGTATCGCCGCTCTCGCCCGGGGCGATGATGATCGCCGGACCGGTGTGCCCATCGAGCCGCAGCCGGTCGGCGTCGCCGCGCACATAGTGGAGCAGGGCGTGATCGAACGGCCCACCGACTTCGGCATACGCCCGCTCGCCGATGCCGAGGGACTCCGGATGCAGCCGCATCATCGTCGGAAGGCAGACGTCGGTCGCGGAGTCGATCCAGATCGGCAATTCGGGGAGCTGGCCGCGCCGCCAGAGCGTCTGGACGGTGCGGATCAGCTCCTGCACCGGGCCGAGCGACGACGCCGGGATGATCACCTGACCACCACGTGCGGTGGTGTCGCGAATGATGGTCGCCAAATGCTGTTGCGCATCGGCGAACATTCCGTGCGACGCGTGCGCGAACGGCGAGCCGAGAATCAGCGTGTCGACTTCGCCCGGCATCACTTCCGGATCGGGGAGCAGCGCCGACCCGGAGCGGCCGATGCAGCCGCTGTAGATGATGCGGTGCGAGCCACCCTCGCCGGTGCGCAACTCGATCGAGGTCGAGCCGAGGATGTGGCCGGCGTCGAACATCTCGAAGACCAGGTTGCGACGAAGGTGGAGCGGGCGGTGCGTCGGCTGGCCGACGAATCGCTGTTGCGTCGCGATGACATCCTTGAGGCCGTACAGCGGCTCGCCATGATTCGCCGCGAGTTCCATCGCCGCTTCGGCGAGGAGAATGGCGGCGGTGTCGCGCGTCGCCGGCGTACCGTAGATCGGGCCATCGAAGCCGTGTCGCACCAGCTGCGGCGTGCGGCCGGAGTAGGCGAGGCCGGCCTGCGAGAGGAGAATCGCATCGACCTTGCGTGGGTCGAGGGGCAGCTCGCGATTCAGTGCGTCGGTGGTGGCGACGTTCCCCTGGAAGAGGCCGGCGTCGAGCAGGATGCGCGCGCCCGCCGCCTCGAGGAGAATCATCGAGCCGGTCGACGTCGCGGCGCCACCGAAGAAGGTCAACGTCCGAGGAGCGCTCATCGTGTCCCGAAGAGGCGGTCGCCGGCATCGCCGAGACCAGGGAGGATGTAGCCATCGGCGTTGAGTTGCCGATCAAGGGCAGCAGCGTACACCGGAACATCCGGGTGGGCGGCCGTGAAGGTGGCCACCCCTTCCGGGACGGCGACCAGGCAGATCAGCGCGATTTCCTTCGCGCCGGCCCGCTTGAGCTCGGTGGCCGCCTCGACAGCCGATCCACCAGTGGCCAGCATCGGATCGAGGAGGAAGAATCTGTGCTCCTCCACCGGAGTCGGCACCTTGAAGTAATAGGAGACCGGCTTGAGCGTGTCATGATCGCGAAAGAGGCCGATGTGACCGACCCGCGCGTTCGGGATCAACTGCACCACGGCCTCGACCATGCCGAGCCCGGCGCGGAGGATCGGCACCAGCGCCACCTTCGCGGCCAGCGTCTCGCCGGTCATCGTTTCGAGCGGCGTGACCACCTCGACCGGTGACGTCGGCAGGTCGCGGGTCACTTCATAGGTCATCAACGCCGCGATCTCGCCGACCAGCTGCTTGAAGTCGCGTGACGTGGTGGTGGCCGCGCGAAGCAGCGCCATCTTGTGGCGAATCAGCGGGTGATCGAGGACCGTGAGGCCGCGGGGCATCTGGGCGGACATTCCTCAATGATCTCGCCGCGCCGGGGTGTTGGCAATGCGGGGGCCGCTCACCGATACTTGGAGCATCCCCGGAGACCCTCCCGTCTGGAGTCCACTCATGCGTCGCGCCGCGTCCCTTGCCGTCCTGCTGGCCCTTGCTGCTGCCCCGGCCGCAGCGGCCCAGAGCAACCCGTTCAAGCTCCCGATCCGCTCCCTCCCGGCCTACACCGTCGAGTACAGCTACGGCGGCGACATGACCGGCAGCGGACGTTCCACGTCGGGCGGCGACAAGATGGCGTCGCGCTCGACCATGACCGGGAAGTTCTTCGGCAAGAGCGCCACCACGACCAGTTGGTCGCTCACCGACCCCGAAGTGATCTGGAACGCCGATCTCGACAAGAAGAAGGGGACCAAGATGGTCAACCCGCTGCCGAGCATGGCGAAGGCGTATGACGAGCTCGATGGGGCAGGGAAGGCGCGCTTCCAGGAGAACATCCAGTCGATGGCGGCGTTCGTGACGCGCGCACTGCCGGGCACGCCGTTCGAGGGGAAGTCGGCCGGCACGAAGACGATTGCGGGGGAGACCTGCACCGTGAAGCAGTTCGGCGCGTTCACCTTCTGCACCATGGACAAGGCGCCGGTCGCGCTCTACAGCGCGGGGTCGATGCTCTGCGTGAACTTCGAGCAGACCGCCACCAGCGTGACGCGTACCACCGATGCAACGCTCTTCGAACCGCCCGCGGGCATCAAGTGGACCGAGGACCTTGATCGGGTGCGCGCCGATTCCTCCGCCCGCGCCTGGATTCAGCAGCTGGCATCGAAGGAGCTGGCCGACTCGCTCGCCGCGGCGAAGACTAAGGCGAAGGAAGCCGGTGCCGGCGAAGGCGAGATGACCCCCGAGCAGCAGAAGCAGATGTGCGACGCCCTCAAGAACTTCGACCTCGGCAAGGCGATGTCGAACGCCTTCAAGAACGCGATGGCCGACGCCGGCAAGAACGCCCTGAAGAGCGGGCTCCGCGGGCTGATCAAGCGGCCGTGAGCCACGACGCCCTCGACGCGCTCCGGCGGGTCTGGCAGGAAGAACTGCCGATCACCGGGGCGCTCGGGATCGCGGTCGTCTCGGCGCCGCCGGGCGCGCTGGTCCTGCAGATGCCGCTGGCCCCCAATCGCAACCACAAGGGAACCGCATTCGCCGGTTCCCTTTCGGCGTTGACGACGCTCGCGGGCTGGAGTCTGCTCTGGCTGGCGCTCCGCGAGGCGGGCGACCATGCCCACGTGGTGATCCAGGACTCGACCATGCGCTACCTGCGGCCGGTGCATAGCGACGCCTTGGCGACCGCCGAGGCACCGGGCGTTGCAGCGATGAACCATTTTTGGGCGGCGCTGCGCCGGCATGGCCGGGGGCGGGTGACCGTCCAGGTCGTGGTGCGGGACGCCGCCGGGGTGGAGGTGGCGGCCATGACGGGGCGGTACGTGGTGGTGCGGGCGTAGGGGCGACGCATGCGTCGCCCTTACACATGGGGATATCTGCCTGGTCGGGCTGGTGTCGATGTGTGTTCGGGCGACGCACGCGTCGCCCGGCCCCCCGTGCCCCTGCCGCCCGCGCCGCGACGCGGCTAGGGTTCAGCGATTCTGCGGGGTGCGTCCCACCCTGCCCGGCAGCACTCCTACCATGATGTGAATCCCATGGCCGATACCGAGACCCCCGAGACCCCCGAGACGCCCGAAGCGGCGGCTGCCGCGAGCGCACCGATCGCCCAGCGCCTCTTCGACGCCCGCACCATCATCATTTCGGGCGAGATCACGCAGAAGTTGGCCGCCCGCGTGATGGCCGAGCTGCTGGCGCTCTCGGCCGCCTCGGCCACCGAGCCGATCACCATCTATATCAATTCGCAGGGTGGCCACGTCGAGGCGGGCGACACCATCCACGACATGATCCGCTTCGTGACCCCGCAGATCCGGATGGTCGGCACCGGCTGGGTCGCCAGCGCCGGCGCCCTGATCTTCGTCTCGGTCCCGGTCACCCAGCGCTACTGCCTCCCCAACACCCGCTTCCTGCTGCACCAGCCGGCCGGCGGCGCGGGCGGCACCGCCTCCGACATCGCCATCGAGGCGCGCGAGATCGTCAAGATGCGCGAGCGGCTCAACCTGATCTTCGCGCGCGAGACCGGGCAGCCGGTCTCCCGGATCGAGGACGACACCCACCGCAACTTCTGGCTCGGCGCCGAGGAAGCGAAGGCCTACGGCCTGGTGGGGAGCATCATCGGGAAGGCCACGGAACTCCCCTAAGCGGGCGGATCGCCGGAGGTACGGGCGCAGCATGCTGCGCCCATACCCATCGGGATCCTCGCGCGGCGTTGAGATTGCGGCTTTGGGCCCCGGGCGGTACACTCTCCGCCCCGTTCCCGAGGATCTCGATGTCCAGTTGCCGCCTCTCCGGTGTCGTCCGCGACCCGAGTGGCTCCCCCGTCCGCAGCGCCCTGGTGGTCCTCCTCCCCACCGGGGTGGGGACGGTCACGGGCGTGGGCGGGGAATTCGCCTTGCACCTCCCACCCGGGCGATTCCGGTTGCAGGTCCAGGCCGCCGGCTACAAGTGGGAAGAGAGCGAGGAGTTGCACCTGAGCCGCGGCGCCGTCGTGCGGCAGGAAATCGTCCTCACGCCCCGCCATCCCGCCGCCAATCTGCGCCCCTGGCGCGAACGACTCGGCCCCCGCGCCTCGCTGCGCTGACCACCCGCGCGCGCTGGACGGCACTCGCCCTATCTTTCCCGACATTGTCCCACCCCACCCCCATGCTCCAGAGGCCGTGATGCGCGCGTCCGCTCTCCTGCTGCTCCCGATGCTGGCCCTTCCGCTCGCCGCCCAGACCCCGGCGGCCCCCGCGGCGCCAGTCGTGATCCCGCCCGCTGCGGAGCAGATCGCCAAGGCGGTCCTGCCGCTGCCCGCCGAGTTCCGCGCCGATGCCTCGGTCCTCGGGTACAACGCGGCCGGCGACCTCGTGTCGCTGCGCAAGGGCACCGGCGGCATGCTCTGCCTCGCCGATGATCCGAAGGATGCCGATTACCATGGCGCCTGCTACCAGAAGTCGCTCGAGCCGTTCATGGCGCGCGGCCGCGCGCTCCGCGCCAAGGGGGTGAAGGGCGGCGAAGTGGACTCAGTGCGCTTTAAGGAAGTGAAGAGCGGCAAGTTGCCGATGCCGAAGGCCGGCGCGCTCTGGCAGCTCTTCGGGCCGCACAGCGGCGTCGACGCGGCGGCCGGCACCTACACCAAGGAAGTCCGCGCGCTGTACGTGATCTACATGCCGTTCGCGACGCCGGCGAGCACCGGCATTCCGTCGAAGGGCGCGCCCGGCATGCCGTGGCTGATGTTCCCCGGGACGCCGAAGGCGCACATCATGTTGACGCCGACGATGTAAGGACACGGTGACCCGGCACAGCGAACCGTGGATACGCCGGGTCACTCGGTCACTGATCACCGTTCGCCTTTCTCCGATGCATCCAGATCTCACCATCGTCACCAACCAACTCCTCGCCGCGCAGGCGGAGATCCATCGTCTCGCCGCGTCGGTCGACGAAACCACCTGGGTGACCCGCCCCGCGCCGACGTCGTGGTCGATGAGCGAGTGCGTCGGGCACCTGACGCTGACCACGGAAGCCTTCCTGCCGGCGATGCGCGAGCAGTTGCAGCGGCCGGAATCGCGCGCGCGGCGCGCCCCGGCACGGATGCGGCGATCGTTCCTCGCGTGGATGCTCTGTCGGGCACTTGAACCGCCGGCGCGCCAGAAGTATCCGACGATCGCCGCGTTCGTCCCCGACGAAGCGATGCCGAAGGCGGAGACGCTGGCCGAGTATGATCGTTCGCAGGAGGCATTGCTCGCGATGATCCGGTTGGGTGACGGCATCGACCTGACCCGCATCGAGCTGGTGTCGCCGTTCGATTCGCGGTTGCATTACTCGTTCTTCTCCGCGCTGCACATCGAGGCGGCCCACGCGCGCCGTCACATCTGGCAAGCCAACAAGGCCCGCGAGCGGCTTGGCGCGAAGGTGTCCTGATGATGATCGATGCCATCCGGCGCTGCGTGCGCCGCGACCTCGACACCCTGGCGGCCGAACTCGCCGCCTATCCCGATGACGCCGCCATGTGGGCGCTCCCCGCCGGCGCACCGAACAGTGCCGGAACGCTCACGCTGCATCTCGCCGGCAACCTGCGCCATTTCATCGGGGCCACGTTGGGTGACACCGGCTATGTCCGCGATCGGGAGCGCGAATTCTCCACCCGCGATGTCCCGCGCGAGGAGCTGTTCACGCTGATCACCACGACGCGGACCGAGGTCGACGCGACCCTCGCCGCGCTCGATCCCGCCTTCGTCGACGTGCCGTATCCGCTGCCGCTCCCCTTCTCCGATCCGACACAGGGCCATGTGATCCCCACCGGCCGCTTCCTGGTGCATCTCGCCACCCACCTCGCCTATCACCTCGGGCAGGTCGACTTCCATCGGCGGCTCAGCACCGGAAACGGCGCGAGCGTTGGCAGCCAGGGGCTCTCCGCGCTCTTCTGACCGCGGGCTGGCGCTGAGGAGGGGACGATCACCCGACGCGTTGAATCGCCGCGGCGCTAGATTTCCGATGTCCCTCACCGGAGCCCTGCCGTGGTCACCGCCGTCATCCTCTTCACCGTCGCCCGTGAACACATCAAGGAAGTCGCCGAGCAACTCGCGGCGATGCCTGAAGTGAGTGATGTCTTTTCCGTCGCGGGGAAGTTCGACCTCGTCGCGATCGTCCGCGTGCACGCCAACGAGGACCTCGCCGACCTGGTCACCGACCGGATGGTCCGGCTCACCGGCATCAAGGAGACCGAGACGCTGATCGCGTTCCGCGCCTATTCGCGGAAGGACATCGAGGCGGGGTTCTCGCTCGGCGCCGGAGATTGAGTCATCGATCATCGATGATCGATCATCGATCATCGATACGGAGATGTGTCGTGAATACAGGGTGGGAAGCACGCGCCGTCTCGGCGGACGAAGTGGTCCGGCAGCTGTCCAGTCACAGCAACGTCTTCCTGCACGGCGCCTCGGCGACGCCGACGGCACTGGTCGAGGCGATGACGGCGCGTGGTGACCTAGAGGGCGTGAAGTTGTGGCACCTGCACCTCGCGGGGCCGCTGCCATTCCTGGCGCCGCAGTATGCCGAGCAGTTCCGCTCGGTGTCGCTCTTCACCGGCGCGGCGTGTCGCGAGCCGGTGGCCGCCGGGCGCGCCGACTATGTCCCGATCTTCCTCTCCGATATTCCGTCGCTTTTCACCAGCGGTGACGTGCCGCTCGATGTCGCGATGGTGCAGCTCTCGCCGCCCGACGCGCATGGCTTCTGCACCCTCGGCCCGTCGGTCGACACGGCGCGTGCCGCCGTCGATTCCGCGCGGATCGTGATCGCCGAGATCAATCGGCAGATGCCGCGGACGCACGGCAACGCGCTGGTGCCGCTGTCGCGCCTGAGCGCGTTCACGATCACCGATCGGCCGCTGCACGAGCACGCGCCCGACACGGAGAATCCGGTCACGGCGCAGATCGGCGAATTGATCGCCGACCTCGTCGGTGACGGCGCCACGCTGCAGATGGGGATCGGTGCGATTCCCGACGCCGTGCTCGCGCGGCTCTTCGGCAAGCACGATCTGGGCGTGCACACGGAGATGTTCTCCGACCGGCTGGTCGACCTGGTCGAGGCCGGCGTGATCACCAATCGATTCAAGCCAACGCAGACCGGGCGGATCTCGACCTCCTTCGTCACCGGGACGCGGCGGCTCTTCGACTTCATCGATGACAATCCGCTGGTGCACTTCCACGGCTGCGACTGGACCAACGACACCCAGCTGATCTGCAAGATGCCGGGGATGACCGCCATCAACTCGGCCATTCAGGTCGACCTGACCGGCCAGGTGAATGCCGATTCGATGGGGCACCGGATCTATTCCGGGATCGGTGGGCAGATGGACTTCATCCGGGGGGCGGCCCGCGCGCCGCATGGCAAGGCGATCATCGCCCTGCCGGCGACGGCGGCCGGCGGAACGGTCTCGCGGATTGCGGCCGAGCTGAGCCCGGGGGCCGGGGTGGTCACCACTCGGGGGCACGTCCACTGGGTCGTGACCGAGTTCGGGGCGGTGAACCTCCACGGCAAGACCCTCCGGGAGCGGGGGGAGCTGCTCATTTCGATCGCCCACCCCGATTTCCGGGCCGACCTGCTGGCGGCGCACCGGAGTAGGGTGGCGGGGTAGACGCGTGACCAGTGACCAGTGACCAGTGACCAGGTGGCCGCAGCCGCTGGCCGGCCCTGCCTTCCCCCAAGCCCCTCCGGATGCTACTTTCCGCCCCGGTCCGGCCAGGTAGCTCAGTTGGTAGAGCACGTGACTGAAAATCACGGTGTCGGGGGTTCAATTCCCTCTCTGGCCACTGAACGGCACTCCTCTCGGGGGGTGCCGTTTGTATTCGAGAAGCGAACAGGCGAACGGCGCGATGACCTGTCCGACGATCGACGGTCCCGATGATCGATCGCCCGGCGAGACGGGCCCAGGCCGGCCCGCCGACCCGCGGGGATTCCGCATTCCTGCGATGCATGCAGGGCCGCGCTGCGCCGCCCGGAGCCAGTCCGGGAGCCGGCCAACCCCTTGCCCAGCCTTCGGATATGCCCCCGTGACCAGTTTGGTATCGTCCTTGCCTTGCGGAGTGGTGAACCGGACGGTAGCCTAGGGTCCGAAGCACGCCCCAACAATTCGACGAGTGTCTGGATTATGTCTACCTCCGCCGCCTATCGGCGTCGGTGCACAGCCTGCGGCGCCACGGCGCTCGAGGTTGCGACCCGGTGTCCCCGCTGCAGTGAAGCGATGCCCAACCGCGATGACTGCGGCCAGCTGCTCAAGTTCTGGGGCTGCCGGGGCTGTCACACGCTCAATACACCGACCGACATCGCCTGTCAGCACTGCGCGGCACCGCGCGAAGCCGCCAACTCGCCCCGCCGTGTCATGCTCGGAATCGCCGCCGTCGCCGCCGTGGCCCTCTTCACCGTCGTCGGCGTGAAGAACTGGCCCGCCGCCCAGGCCGCCGCGAAGCTCGCCGCCACGACCCAGACACCGACTGCCACACCCGCGGCATCGATCACCCCGCCGACTGCAGCGCCGATCACCACGCCGGTCGTCACCACGCCTGCGCCGCCACCACCCCCGCCGTCTGGCACCATGATCGCCGCGATGCAGACGGAAACGCAGCAGACCATCGTCGCCGCGCCGCCGTCGGCCATCGCCGTGAGCGAAGTCGTCCGCACGTCACCACCGCAGACCGACGTGCCGCCGTCGACCGCACTCGTCTCGGTGAAGTGGGTCAACGTCCGCACCGCCCCGATGCCCGGCGCCGCCATCCTCGGCGTCATCAAGCCGCAGACCACCGTCGTCGTCCTCGCCTCGCAAGACGGCTGGGTCCGCGTGAAGTCGGACTCGCTGACGGGGTGGGTGTATGGGCAGGGAGTGGCGGAGGCGAGAGGATGATGGCTCGAAGAGAGAAGCGAAGCGGGGTGTCGACGGGAATCTCTCCGTGCAGCCACGCCGTTCGTTTATCCATCATCTATCATCCATCATCCATCATCCCATCACTTCACCACCCCAAACACAAAGATCGTCCTGCTCATATGCGTCGTCCCCGGCCTCAGGATCGTGCTCGGGAAGTTCGGCTGATTGGGCGAATCCGGGTAATGCTGCGTCTCGAGGCAGAAAGCGCCGCGGTAGGGATAGACGATACCGCCCTTCCCCTTGATGGTGCCGTCGAGGAAGTTGCCGGTGTAGAACTGCACCCCCGGTTCGGTGGACGAGACGTCCATCGTGCGGCCGGTGGTGGGCTCGCTCACGTGCGCCACGTGGACCAGGCCCGGTATGGCGCGGCGCACGACGAAGTTGTGGTCGTAGCCGCCGCCGAAGCGGATCTGCTGGTCGTCGGCGCCGATCCGCGCGCCGATCGCCGTCGGCGTGCGGAAGTCGAACGGCGTCCCGGTCACGTCGGCGAGTTTGCCGGTGGGGATCAGCGTCGTGTCGACCGGGGTCATGCTGTCGGCGTCGAGCGTGAGGACGTGGCCAAGGATGTCGCCACCGGGGCCGGCGAGGTTGAAGTACGAATGGTTGGTGACGTTGATGGGCGTCGGCTTGTCGCTGTACGCTTCGTAGTCGATCACCAGCTCGTTCCGCTCGTTCATCACCTGATAGGTCACCTTGACGGTCACGGCGCCCGGGTACCCCTCCTCGCCATCGGGTGAGACGTAGGTGAACATCACGCCGGTGGTGCTGTCGGTCTGCACCAGCTTGGGTTCCCACATCACCTTGTCGAAGCCCCGTATGCCGCCATGCAGCGCATTCACGCCGTTGTTGACGGCCAGGGTGTACTGCTTGCCATCGAGCGTGAAGCGCCCCTTGGCGATCCGGTTGCCGTACCGGCCCACCACCGCGCCGAAGTAGGGCGACTCCTTCACGTAGCCGGCGACGGAATCGAAGCCGAGGACCACGTCGCCGAGGACACCCTTGGCGTCGGGGACCTTGATCGACTGGATGATCGCGCCGTAGGTCATGGCGCGGACCTCCATCCCGTTCCCGTTCGTGATGGTGAAGACCTCGACCGGCTTCCCGCCGGGGGCGGTGTCGAGTGGGGCTCGGCCGATCACCGATGGCTTGATCACGGGCGTCTCGTCATTGGGAGCATCGGGCTTGGCGCAGGCCGTGGCCACCAGCAGAATCGCGGGGAGGGCGGCGCGGCGGAATTGGGCAGTGGTCATGGTGTGATCACCTCGTCGAGGCCCAGGTCGATGTACTGCCCGCCCCTGGTCTGGCGGACGTGGACGGCAAGCACGTTGCGGCCCGCCTTGAGGGCGCCGCGCGCCGTGGCGTCGAGTGGCACGCGCTGGTAGCCGGAGCTGTAGCCACTGAAGGTCGCCACCAGCTTCCCATTCAGGTAGACGACGGCATCCTCGTCATGATGGACATACCAGTGTGGCGCCACCAGCGCGGCGCTCGTGAGCGTGAAGCTGCGCCGAAGCCAGAGATCGTTGGTGGTCCACGGGGTGCGGATCACCGCGCCAGGTGTCCCGGCCTTCCCGAAGCCGCCGATTCCCGCCTGCCACGCCGCATCGTTGAAGCGAACCGCGAACCAGTCGGCCGCCGGCGCGGTGGTGGTGTAGCGCCACGGCTGCCCGGCAGCCTGCGACGTCGGCACCACCCGCCGGATGCGCGACGGCGGACCGTAGAGCTGCTTCGACGACGCGATCGCATCGGGGAGCAGTTTGATGATGCTCCGGTCATAGGTCATCAACCCGTTGACCTCGATCTCGACGTCGCTGGTCTGCGTGTAGACCGCTGCCGAGAGGCCGTCATCGATCAGGAACTTGAGCTGGTGCATCAGCTCGGCGTACGCGGTGCTCAACGCGCGCCCATCGGTGTAGCTCTTGTAGCCCCAGTTGTCCTTGGCGAGCCAGGTGTGCCCGGCGAGCGGGAGGCCGAGGCCGCCGAACTCGCCGAGGACCGCGGCCCGGTTTGGCTCGAGCGCCGGCATTCCGGGGCCCGGATAACTGTGCACGTCGGAGACGTCGCCGACCTTCATGTCGGTCCACCCCGAGGCGTTGTTCACCAATCGTGATGGGTCGTACGCCTTGACCCACGCGACGGTCTTCTCGGTGTCGTGCTGCCCCCATCCCTCGTTGAACGGCACCCACATCACGATCGACGTGAAGGAGCGCAGCGCATCGAGTTCCGCCTGCAGCTCCTTCGCGAACGCCGCCCGCGATTCCGGCGTCTTGTTGTCGCCGCTCGGCATGTCCTGCCACACCAGGATGCCGAGCGAGTCGGCCATGTGATACCAGCGCGCCGGCTCGACCTTCACATGCTTGCGGATCATGTTGAAGCCGAGCGCCTTGGTGGTCACGAGGTCGTAGAGCATCGCGTGATCGGTCGGCGGCGTGTAGAGGCCGTCGGGCCACCATCCCTGGTCGAGCGGGCCGTACTGGAAGAGCGGTTGGTTGTTGAAGAAGAGCCGGGTGACACCCTTGGCGTCCTTGCCGAGCGCGATCTTCCGGATGCCGACCTGCGAGGTGACCCGGTCGAACTCCACATCGCGGCTCTGCACGGTCACCAGGAGGTCGTAGCGAAACGGGTCGCTCGGCGACCAGGGCCGCACCTTGGGGATCTTCACCACCACGTCGCGACCGACCGGCTCGTGCGCCGTGGCCACGGTCACGCCACCACTCGACACGGTGACCGAGACCTCGAGGAACTCCGTGAGTCCAGCCACGACCGGGCGGATGCGCACGGTGCCGGCGTCGAGGTCGGGCGTGATCACCAAGTCCGTGATGTACACCGGCTGCACATACTCCAGCCACACCGTCTGCCAGATCCCGGTGACCGCAGTGTACCAGATGCTCTCGGGCTTGAGCACCTGCTTGCCGCGCGGCTGCGAGCCGTTGTCGGTGGGGTCCCAGACGGCGACGACCACTTCCTGGGTGCCGGAGGCGGTGAGTGCGTCGGTGATGTCGAACGAGAACGGGTCGTAGCCACCCTCATGGGTGCCGACCTGTTTGCCGTTGACCCAGACGGTGGTCTGCCAGTCGACCGCGCCGAAGTGCAGCAGTATGCGGCTGTCGGTCGCCGGGGGCTCCATCCGTGTGCGTCCGGGCGCCACTGGCGTCGGCCGCGTGAAGTTGCGGCGATACCAGAGCTTCTGGTCCGGCGTCACGGCGCGCTGCACGCCGCTCAACTGCGACTCGATCGGGTACGGCACCAGGATCGATCCGGTCCACGTGCTCGGGCGCGGGGCATCCTTCGGGGCGATCGCGTAGGCCCACGGTCCGTTGAGGTTCACCCAATTCTGACGCACCATCTGCGGCCGAGGATATTCCGGCAGCGGCATGACCTGCGAGACCGAATCGGCCCAGCGGGTGCGTAGCGTCGGCGCAGATTGCGCGGCGAGCGGCGGGGCGAACAGTGCCAGCACCAACAGGAACCTGCGACTCATTGCCCTGCCTCCAGGATGCGGATCTCGGTCATCCCGCTGACGGCGGGAAGATTGTGGGTGAAGCGGACGCGAACCTTGTTCGTGGTGACCGGCATGATCGTCACCGTGTTGACCATCGACACCGCCGGTTCGGCGGGCACCTGCGCGTGCACCATCGCGTCGCGCCAGTCGGTGCCATCCCAGTACTGGATGGTGACCCGCTTCGGCGCCTTCACGCCGCGGCCGTCTCCCCATAAGTACAGCTCGACCGAGCCGATCTTCGCCGCGCGCTGGAAGTCGAGCTCGACCCAGTCCATCGCATTCGAAGATCCGAATGCCGTCCAGCGATTGCGCGACGCCCGCGTGAAGGCCACGGCCATGTCGTTCACTTCGCTCACCTTGTCGAAATTGGACGTGAACGACGCGCTGACCGCCGCGCCCCAGGCGAGGTTCGGCGATGGCGTCTTCGGTGCACTCAGCGGCAGCGGCGCATTGCTCCATGCCTCGACCTCTGCGAGTCCGACCGACACCCCCTTCCTCGGCGTAAAGGTCACGCGGAGTTTCGAGGTCGTGGTGTTGATGAGCCTGGTACGGTTGGCCTGCCGCCCCGTCGGCGGGACGAAGATGCGCGGCATCGCCACCGGTGCCCAGCGGCCGTTCTGCCACGCCTCGATGCGGTAAGACGCCGGCGGCTTGGCCCCGGCCGAGTCGTCGAGGAAGTAGAGCGCCACCTCGTGCACTGGGCGCGGCTCGCCGAAGTCGACGACGATCCAGTCGGTGGCGTTCGGCGACCCGGCCGTGGTCCACCGATTCGGCGGCGCCTGGTGATACCAGATCTGCCCGTCGTTGAGCCAGTGCGGCGAGGTTCCCGGTGCGGAGTAGGAGGTGGTGACCAGCGGGTATGCGCGAGCACCGTTGTTCACCGCGAGGTTCACGTCGCGCGGCTGGCTCTCTTGTGTATGGGCGCAGCATGCTGCCCACCCCGTCTCACGCGCGAGCCTGCGCGCACTTCGCCGCCCGCCCCGCCCGCCGCCCGCGCGGGGAGTCGCGCCACCGTCCGCGCCAGCCGCGGACTGCGCGCCACGACCTTGCCGTCGACCAGCAGCGTCAGCCCGGCGCCGCGCTTGTAGCGCGTTCCGTCCTTGTCCCAGATGATCGCCACATCGTGGCCGTGGTAGCTGATGTTGTCCAAGGCAAAGTAGACCCACGACTCGGGGGCCAGCGGCGCGACCTCGAGCGAGTCGTCGGCACGCGGCCGGAGCCCGACGAGGCCGGTGATGATCAGGTCGGTGTAGCCGGAATGGAAATAGTGCTCCGAATGGTACGGCGAGTCATGCCCCGCGAACGAGCCGTTGTCGGGGTTCGCCGCCTCGGCGATGTACGGCTTCCCGTCCTTCCGCTGGCTCAGGGTGTAGGTGCGGAGCAGCGAGAAGTAGTCCGCCTTGCTCACCACATTCTGCTTGTAGTTGTTGAGCAGGTTCGCCATCGCGACCAGCGTCTGCGTGGTGGCGTACGGCCAGGCGTTGCCGCTCCAGACGCAGCAGGTCTTCGAGATCAGGAAGAGCGGGTCGTGGCGCTCGACCGTGAGCGGCCCGAACGGCGCGGCGAAGTACGCCGTGTCCATCAGGAACTTCCACGCCGCCTCGTAGCCGTTGTCCGGCAGGTTGAACTGCCACGGCACGTAGCCGATCTGCTCGCGGCCATGCGGGTTCCCCGCATACGGCCCGGTCTGATAGGTGAGCGACCCGGCCTTGATGCCGTCCTTCTCGTCGGTCCGGTTCTGGTGGAAGAAGAACTCGCGCTTCGGATCCCAGAGCTGCTGCTGCACGCGCTGCTTGAGGTCGGCGGCCTTCGCCGCGAAGAGGCGCGCCTTCTCGGGTTGGCCGAGGATGGCGGCGGCCTTCGAGATCGCGAGCTCGTCGGCGTAGAGGTAGGCGTTGATGGTGGGGCGGTAGCCGTCGGCGCCGGCGAACTCGTCCACCGTCTGCCGAGAGTTGATGTTGGTCTCCATCCCGTCGTGCATGCCGTCCCAGTGGAACATCTTCGCGGTGCTGTCCCAGTGTTCCGTGACCCAGCCGTTGTACTGCGTCTCCATGTGCGGCAGCATGCGCTTCAGGAACGACGTGTCGTTGTTGACCATGTACGTCGCGAAGATCGCGTCGCCGTACCAGTTGCTGTAGCTCCGCGGCTCCGCACCCGGCGTCTCGAACCAGTACTTCGCAAAGTCCCGGGTGATCACGCCGTCGCGCAGCCAGCGGACTTCGTAGAGTTGGTGGCCGAGGGGGCAGGAGATCGCGCCGAACGCTCCTGACCAGAACGGCCGGTCGATGAACTCGCTGAAGGTGTAGCCGCTCTCGGGGCTGCCGTAGGTCATGTGCTTCGTGACCAGCTCCCAGCGGTAGTAGTAGGTGCTGTTGATTTCCTGGTCGGGCGAATCGAAGAACGGGATGTGCTGCTCGTACCAGGCCCAGTCCTTGTTGTCCCACCAGGTCTCGCGGGTGAGCAGCGCCCGGTGGTCGAGCACCTGGGCGGCCAGCGGAAACGGGGCGATCAGTGCCAGCAGGAGCAGGGCGCGTCGCATCGGAGACCTGATGTTGGGGAGATGGGGGAATGTACCGTCAGGAGGATGGATGCGTCGCGGGGTACCCCCAATCCCCGCGCGGTCGTGTAGGGGCGCGGCCTGCCGCGCCCGTCCACGTGGGTCCACGGATCGCCGGGGTGCGGGTCGGGGCGCCGTCTCGGGCGTGCCGGCATCGCCATAATGGGGGAGACGGGCGCGGCAGGCCGCGCCCCTACATCCGATATTCGGGGCACGACGCGATCATCGCGGCAGGCCGCGCCCCTACATCCGATATTCGGGGCACGACGCGATCATCGCGGGGGCCCGCGCCCCTACATCGACGCGCGATTCGCCGTTCGCCCCGCGCGGTTAAATTCGACCGTCGCTTTCCCCCTTGGAGTCGCCCATGTCCGTCCGCATCGCCTCGCTCTCGCTGACCGCCCTGCTCGGCGCCGCCTGCCTCGGCGCCCAGACGCCGTCGATCAAGTCGCCCACGCCCGCCAACACCACCGGGGTGCTCCGCGCCGAGCGGGTGGCGACCGGGCTCGAAAACCCGTGGGGCCTCGCCTTCCTGCCGGATGGCCAGATGATCGTGACCGAACGGGCCGGCCGGCTGCGCTACGTCGCCAAGGACGGCACCCTCTCGGCGCCGGTCACCGGCACGCCGACGGTCCTCTTTCAGGGCCAGGGCGGCCTCCTCGATGTCGCCGTCGACCCGAAGTTCGCCCAGAACAAGACCATCTACCTGAGCTTCTCGGAGCCGGGCGAGGGTGGGACGGCCGGAACGGCGGTCGCGCGCGGCCGCCTGAATGGCGGGGCGCTCACCGAGGTCGAGGTCATCTACCGCCAGAGCCCCAAGGTCCGGAGCGGGAACCACTACGGCTCGCGGATCGCCTTCGGCAAGGACGGCACCCTCTTCGTGACCGCCGGTGACCGCTTCAATCAGCGGCCGCTGGTGCAGGACCTCTCGACCGGCATCGGCAAGATCGTGCGGATCAATCCCGACGGCACCATCCCGAAGGACAATCCGTTCGTCGGGAAGGCCGGGACCAACGAGGCGATCTGGAGCTACGGTCACCGCAACCTGCAGGGCGCCGTCGTCGACGCGTCGGGGAAGCTCTGGACCCTTGAGCATGGCGCCAGGGGTGGCGATGAACTGAACCACCCCGAGGCCGGGAAGAACTACGGCTGGCCGGTCATCACCTACGGCGTCGACTACAGCGGCGTGAAGATCGGTGAGGGGACGGAGAAGGCCGGCATGGAGCAGCCCGTCTACTACTGGGACCCCGTCATCGCACCGTCGGCGATCATCATCTACACCGGCGACAAGATCCCGGGGTGGAAGGGCAACTTCGTCATCGGCGGCATGGGCGCGGTGAACGGACTCGTGCGGCTCGTGATGCAGAACGGCGTCGTCGTGAAGGAAGAGCGTCACCTCGGTGAGCTCGGCCTCCGCATCCGCGACGTGCAGCAGGGTCCCGACGGCTTCGTGTACATCACCACCGAGAAGACCAGCAAGGACGAACAGGGGCAGATCTTCCGCGTCCGCCCCGCGACCCGATAATCTGATCATCCTCTTGCAGTTGGAGTTGTCCTGATGGCCGCACTCTCGCCGTACCGTACGCTGCCCGCGCCCAAGCGCGTCGAACTGGTGCTCCACGACCTGAGCACCACCAAGGACTCGCGCGCGCTCTACATCCAGCGCATGGTCGCGCGTGGCGGCGGTTTCCGCCCGGTGACGCTGCGCGCCTGGTCGCTCGAGAAGCTCGCGAAGGAGATCGTCCGCCTCAATCTCGAGTCGTTCCAGGACGAGCTCGGCATGCTGCAGACGCTCTACGTCGAAAAGGAGCCCGAGCTGCAGATCGCCTTCCTCGATGCCGCCGGCGTCGCCCACAAGGCAGGCCACATCGCCGACGACATGCCGACGCCGTTCGCCTCCGCCGAGAACGTCAAGAAGGCCGCGGAGCAGCTGCTCGCGAGCCACGGCGACGACGGCAAGCGGTATCTCCGGACGATCGCGATCTACAATGGTGAGGCGTGGCCGGGATTGGGATCTCTCCTTGGAGAGACCTGATAGAGGATGATCGATGATCGATCATCGATGATCGATACTCAGAAGCGTGGCGAAGCGGATTGATTCCCGCCGAGCCACGCTTCGTCGCTATCGATCATCGACCATCGATCATCGATCATCGGCTGTCTACTTGATCGACTGCATCTCAATCACAAACCTGTACTTCACATCGCTCTTCAACATCCGCTCATACGCGGTGTTGATCTCCTGCATCGGGATCAGCTCGATGTCGGCGACGATGTTGTGCTCGCCGCAGAAGTCGAGCATCTCCTGCGTCTCCTTGATGCCACCGATGAGCGAGCCGGCGATGCTGCGGCGGCCCATGATCAACCCCAGGACGCTCGGCGAGGCATGCGGCGTCGCGGGCACGCCGACCATCACCATCGTGCCGTCGCGCTTCAGGGCACCGACGAAGGGATCGAGGTTGTGCGAGGCGGCGACGGTGTTGAGGATGAAGTCGAACGTCCTGGCCTCGGCGGCCATCGCGGCCGCATCCGTGCTGATCACCACGCGGTGCGCGCCGAGCGCCGTGGCATCGGCCGCCTTGCTCGGCGTGGTGGTGAACACCGTCACCTTGGCACCCATCGCGGCGGCAATCTTGACGCCCATGTGGCCGAGGCCACCGAGTCCGACGACGCCGACGGTGCTTCCCTTGCCGACCTTCCAGTGGCTCAACGGCGAGTAGGTGGTGATCCCGGCGCAGAGCAGCGGGGCGGCCGCGGCGAGGTTGAGGTTCGGTGGGACCCGCAGCACGAAGGCCTGGTCAACGGTGATGTCGGTGGTGTAGCCGCCGTAGGTCGGCCCGCCAGTGTGCTTGTCCACGCCCATGTAGGTGCCGACGAAGCCGCTGCCGGTGCAGTAGTTCTCAAGCCCTTCCTGGCACGAGGGGCAGGTGCGGCAGGAATCGACCATGCAGCCGACGCCGACGGTGTCCCCGACCTTGAAGCCCGTCACGTCGCTGCCCACTGCCGTCACGTGGCCGACGATCTCGTGGCCCGGGATCGCCGGATACGGGATCGGGCCCCAGTCGCCCTTCACGAAGTGCAGGTCCGAGTGGCAGACGCCACAGTAGACAATGTCGATCGCGACATCGGTCGGGCCCGGCGCACGGCGGGTGATGGTATGGGCAGCAAGCGGCGTGTCGCCTGAGAAGGCGGCAAAGGCGTTCGTCATGAGGTCGGGAGTCCTGGGCTGTGAGGGGCGCGGGGGAGGACCCCAATGATAGCGCGCCGGCCCGCCCGGTCGCAGGACCATCGCGTCGGCGGAGCGCATCGGGGCCGATGTGGCGCGCCTGGCTCCATCCACGATGCCGGCATCGCCCGCAAAGATCGCGGCGGGCTCCATCCATGGATGGAGGCGCGCCGACCCCGATCAGTCCTGCCAGGTCGAGAACACCCACACGATCAGGCCGGCCACCGTCACGATCGCGGCCGCGCCGCCGATCCGCCCCGGCTTTCCGCCGAGCCGCAGTCCGGCCGCGAACGACGCGCTGCTCACATCCTTCACGGGGCCATTGAGGGTCCAGATCCGACGCGTCCCGGCGGCGGCCTGGATCGAGAGGCCGATCTTGTCCTTGTGCATCACCGCCACGTCGACCAGCAGCGGCCCCGTCAGATCGTCGTTCCGTGCGATCATCACACTCGGCGTCAGGTCGAGCGTCGTCGTCGGCGAGGCGTGATAGCGAAGCCGAGGCCCGAGCGCGAGATAGGCGTTGCCGTCCAGAATGCCGGCCGTGAGGACGCCACCCGCCGACGTCCGCGCACCGACCGGCGTCACGCGGCCGAGCCCGATCGCCATCATCAGCTTGCCCTCGTCGGAGGCGAACGGACTTTCCGCTTCGCCGAACCGCACGACCCGTGTCCCGATCGAGAACTCGGTGATCGTCCGCGGCCGGAGCGGCGACTGCGCGGAGAGCGGGAGGGCGAGGAGAAGCAGAAGAGCGAGTCGCATTCGGGGAAGATACTGCAATGGATGATCGATCATCGATGATCGATCATCGATCATCGGTCGTTAAGGAACTCGAATGGAAAGGCAACTCAGTCCCCCATCCATCTTCCGGAACTCGGACATCTCCAACTCGATCACTCGGAATCCCAGCGCGGCCACGCGCGCGGCGAGCGCAGGGAAGCCCGTCGCCATCAGCACCGCCCCGTTGATGGCGACGCAGTTCGCCCCATACCCCTCGGCGTCGGGGACCACGACCAACTGGAAGCGCTGCAACGCCGGGTGATCCGCGAGCCCGGCGACGGTGATCAGCTGCTCATCGCCGAGCCAGGCGATGCCGCTCTTGAGGTGCAGCAGGGTCGGGTGGGCACGGATGTCGATCGTGGCGGCGGTATAACCGAGTCGCTCGAGCCAGGCGGTGAGTTGCCGCGCGCCCTCGACGTTGGTCCGATCGGAAATGCCGATCAGGAAGTGACTTCCCGCCTGACAGATGTCGCCGCCATCGAGTGTCCCTGGCGCATGGATGGATGCGACCGCACCAAAGAAGCGCTCAAGCACCGGCTGCATCGCCGCGACTTCGCCGGCGCGGCTCGGCGCCCCCGGTCGCGCGAGGATCGCACCGTGCGCCGTGACGATCGCCGTGTCCTCGACGAAGGTCGAGTCGGGATACGCATCATCAGGCGGCAGCGCGGTGATGGAGAGCCCAAGCTGCGTGAGCGCGGCGCAATAGGCGGCGTGTTGCGCCTGCGCCAGCGCGAGGTCGGGCGCGCCGAGGCCGGCCGTGGTGAGGCCGGCGGCGTAAGAGGCCGAAGGGGGGCGGGTGATGGCGGCGGAGAAATGCATCGGGACCATCCACGATCATTGGGAAACCGGGGCACGCGCGCGAATCGTCATATTCGTAGGGGCGACGCATGCGTCGCCCTGCTTCGCGACGATCCGATCCCCGCCCGTGCGCGACGGGGATCGCGACGACGATCACGGCGCGACGGCGATATCGGTGGATCATTGGGAAGGGCGACGCATGCGTCGCCCCAACACAAATTAGCGTCCGCCCGCATGGGAGGATCCCACGATCACCCGATACACCGGCCAACTCACCGCCAGCAGCGCCATCGACCACAGCGAATTGGTGCGGTCGCTGAGCACCGCCCCGACGAGGAACGCGACGGAGCCGACGATCAGCAACCCCAGGCTATAGGGATAGCCGGGGAGGCGGAAGGGGCGCGGCGTGTCGGGTTCCTTGCGGCGCAGCGCGGCGACGGCGATGAAGCAGCCGAGGTAGTTCAGGACGAAGAAGAACGCGGCAAGGGCGAGCACCGAGTTGAAGGTGCCACTCAGGATGAAGAGCAGCGCGGCGCTGACCGAGAGCGCATGCGCCACCACGGGGGTACCGCCGGCGTTGACGCGGTCGATCGCGGCCGGCATCAGGCCGTCGCGGCTCATCGCCAGCGGCACGCGTGCGGCGAACAGGATGTTGGAGTTGATCCCGCCGAGCAGGGCGATCAGCACGACGATGCGGATGACCAGGTCGCCCGCGGTCCCGAAGAGAATCGTCCCAGCCGACCCCGCGACGAAGGGATCACCGGCCATCGCGTCGATGCCAACCACGCGCAGCATCGCGAGGTTGAAGCAGAGGTAGATCGCGATCACCGCCAGCACGCCGCCGATCATCGTGCGCGGCATCGTCCGCTCGACGTCGGTGGTTTCCTCGCCGAAGTAGAGCGGCCCCGTCCAGCCATCGTAGGTGAAGATCACCGCCTGCAGCGCGAGCACGACTGCCGCGATGAGCCCGGTGCCGGTGGGCATCCTGCGGGGCCGCGGTGACGACGTCGGGCACTGCCATCACGAAGCCGGCGACGATCAGTGCCGCATAGGCCAGCGCCTTGGCGCCGCTCAGCAGCTGCTGCGCGACGTCGCCGCTCTTCACGCCGCTCCATTGCAACAATCCGAAGGCAATCACCAACGTTGACGCGATCGCCTTCACCCCGCCCGGGATCGCCGGAAGCAGCGGCGTCGCGAACTCGGCGAAGGCGATCGCGCCGAGCGAGGTCGAAGCCGCCGTCGAGAACCAGTCGGTCCAGCCGACGACGAAGGCGGGGTAGGGGCCGAGCCCGCGGCGGACGATCGCGTAGGGCCCGCCCGAGCGCTTCGTGATGACGCCGCCCTCTGCCAGCGCCATCGCGCCGAAGAGCGCATAGACGCCGCCGACGACCCACACCATGATGAAGAGGGTGGGACTGGGGAGCCGGGCGGCGACTTCGCCCGGGGTCCGCAGGATGCCGGTGGCGATGGTGTTGCCGACGAGCACGGCGAGGCCGAAGGCGACGCCAAGGACCTGATGGAGCGAGCCGCGGCGCGCTTCAGCGATCGGGGATGTCCTGTAGGGGAAGGCGGAGAATACGTCCCGATCGGGAACGGCGGTAGGGGTATCGATGATCGATCATCGATCATCGATGATCGATTACGCCTCCCGCCAGTATCGCACCGTCTCCTCACCGATGGTCCCATCGTGTTGCGCGGCGATCTGCTCGAGCGCCGTGCGCAGCGCGTCGGCGAGTTCGGCCTCGCCGAGGAGCCGCAGCGACTTCATGATGCGGGTGAGGCGAAGGTGATTGTGGTTGTTGGGCGTGATCCACAGCGCCTGGCGCGCGGAGGCGTTCGAGCTCGCAATGATGCGCGCGTGGTTGCTGGTGTTGACGATGGTGAAGCCGTAGAAGTCGAGCAGCTTCTCGAACGAACGCCGCAGATACATTCGCAGCATCGGATCGTGATGCCAGTGGGCGATGTCCTCCTCGGTGAGGAGTGGCGCCTGTGCGTTCGCGCCGCTCGGTTCGTCGAGCGGGAAGAGCCACTGGATGAAGTCGTGTTGCGCCTCGAGTTGCGCATGCGGCCAGTGCCAGATCTCCGCGAGCATCCTGCCGGCGTGATCGGGACCCTGGTGGCGGTAGAATCGGAGGATGGGTGAGGGCATGGGAGCTCCGGATTGGGGTGCTGGCGCGTTCGGAGACTTCTCGGGCGCGGCAGGCCCCGCCCGTACACACGGAGCCTCGCTCGCTTTGCCGGCCTCTCGCCGGCGGAAGGAAGGGCGCAGCATGCTGCGCCCGTACCCACGGAGCCTCGCTCGCTTTGCCGGCCTCTCGCCGGCGGAAGGAAGGGCGCAGCATGCTGCGCCCGTACCCACGGAGCCTCGCTCGCTTTGCCGGCAACACGGGATGCCGGCGCCGTGCTCCGTCGCCTTGTATGTATGGGCGCAGCATGCTGCGCCCTTCTTTCCGTAGGCGCAGGCGCCCGCTCGCGCCGCCCGCGCCGGCGAATGCACAGATGACGTCCTGCCCCGCACCGGCATGCACGCTACCCCCCCGTCACACCACCGTCACACCCTTCGACCAGATTACCCTCCGAAGTTGATCCATCGTTGCACCGGCAAACTGTTTCAGCTGCGTTGTTACAGTGGACGCGGCCGTCGGGCCGGGCAGTCGCCCCCGCCGATCGGCGGCAGCGCGAGGACAAACTCGCTGAGGCGGAAGAACCACGACGGCACGCAGAAGTGCGTCAGCGCGGGGATCGCCGCGAGGATCACAAAGGCGCTGCCGAGGATGGCGGCGGTGGTGGGGCGGCCGTTGACGAGGGCGATCGCGGTGGCCCAGGCCCAGAGCGCCGCGACGGCGCAGGCGAACCGGCGCGGGATCCCGTAACTGGGAATCGACGGTGCACCCCGGCGATGGCGCAGGACGTGATAGGGGAGGTCCATCGGATGGATCGGCGAGAGGCTGCCGATCGCCGCGACAACGCCGAGCCAGGTCCAGCTGGCGGGGGAGCCGGTCAGGGTGGCCACGGCACCCCACAGGGCACAGAGCCCGGGGGCGACCCGGAGCCACGGGAGCACCGCGGCCCAGTCGGGGTCATCGAGTTCGCCGAACCCCTGCATGGCGAGGCGGGCGGTGAGTTGTGGGTCGATCGGATCGGGCACAGCGGCTCCATGGCCGGGATGCAGAGATGCGCCGATCCCGACCCGAAGGCGACATCAGGAGCGTGTAAAGACCCCCGCTGCGCGTGCTGCGCCCGAGGGCGGGGAGCGCAGGGACTGCACAGTGGCGCTTTTTTGACGCACGATTGTCGGGTGGGGGGCATATTCCCGAATCGACTCCCTCCATCAGAGGATGGTGATGACCGTGATGCCCCGCCGTACCCTCCTCACGACCACTGCCGCACGCGCACCCATCGACGATCTCGGCTCATGATCGATACTCGATCATCGACCATCGATCATCATCTTTCCACGTGACCGACTCCCTCGATCCCCGCGCCTGGTACTTCGACGTCCGCTTCCGGGCGGAGTCGCCGATCACGCATTGGCCGACGGAGTTCATCATCGTCACCGGCTATGCGACGACGGGCGAGGTGTGGCCCGAGGAGCAGAACCTCGAGGCCGACCTGCGCCTGCGCCGCGAGTTGCAGGAGATGGGGCGATGGCACGTGCGGATCACCGGCTACTCCCCGGAGACGGGGCACGCCGAGCCGGGGTGGGCGGTGCTGCTCACCGCCGCGGAAGGGGAAGCACTCGGCCGTCGCTATGCGCAGGATGCCATTTACGTGGTGCGGCGCGATGCATTAGCGGTGCGCTATTGCGCCGATGGGCGCGAGGAGAAGGTCGGGTCGTGGCGGGAGCGCATCGCGGGGTGAGATCGGCCCATGCGGATGGAAGGGCGCGGCGCGACGGGATGATCGCGTCGCACCCGGAAGCATCGCATGTAGGGGCGCGGCCTGCCGCGCCCGGGCCAACACCATTGAAATGCCGGTCGATGCGGGGCGGTGCGCCGCATGCATCCCGCCGATCGGCGCATTCGCCATGACGGGCGCGGCCCGACGGGATGATCGCGTCGCACCCGGAAGCATCGCATGTAGGGGCGCGGCCTGCCGCGCCCGGGCCAACACCATTGAAATGCCGGTCGATGCGGGGCGGTGCGCCGCATGCATCCCGCCGATCGGCGCATTCGCCATGACGGGCGCGGCAGGCCGCGCCCCTACAGACGTATATTGGCGCGCGATGCCAATATCCCCCGGGGGGCGCGCTCCAACGCCCATGCACCGTAACGCGTCATGAACATCGATGCGGGCGACACCGATCTCATCCTCGGCGTCGCGCTCGGCCTCCTCATCGCCTGGCTCATTCATCGCGCCGTGGTCTGGTGCCGCGCGTGGTGGTATCGCTGGTTGGGGCGGCGGGGCGAGGCGAGCGCGGAATCGCTGCTGAAATCGGCGGGGTATACCATCGTCGACGATCAGCTCCGGCTGCCGTGCAACTATTTGGTGGATGGCGACGTCATCAGCTACTCGGTGCGCGTGGACTTTCTCGTGGAGAAGGACGGCCGGCGGTACGTGGCCGAGGCGAAGAACGGCCCCTCGGCGAGCGACCCGCGCACCACCGCCACCCGGCGGCAGCTGCTCGAATACACCGTGGCCTATGGTGCGTACGGCGTGCTGCTCGTCGATGTGCCAGGGAAGCGCGTTCGCGTCGTGGAATTCGGAGCCATCCGCGGGTAGGGGCGACGCATGGGCCGCTCCCTGCTCGCGACGCGACACTGCCCACGGGGGGGGGGGGGCCGCAGGCGCCCCCCCGCCCGCGCGCCACCGAAATTTTCGGGGGGGGGAGGGGCGGCGCGCGCGGCCCCCCGGCCCCACGGGGACGGCGCGGGCCGGGGGGGCCCCCCCCTCGGGGGGGGCGCGCACCCGATTTCCCCGGGGGCGGGGGGGCCCCCCCCTCGGGGGGGGGAACACACGAAAGGGCCCGGGGCAGGGCGGTCCCCCGGGGGGGGGGGGGGGGGGGTCCTCCGCCCGCGCAGGCGGATATCCCATCGCCCCCAACACGCGACGACACTCCATGGCTACCCAATATTTCACCGCCACCTCCCTCGACGGCTTTCTCGCGACCGAGGACGATTCGCTCGAATGGCTTTTTGCGCTCGCCGACATCGGCGAGTCGAGCTACCCGGCCTTCATCGCCGAGGTGGGGGCGCTGGCGATGGGATCGGCGACCTATGAGTGGATGCTCGGTCACGCCGAGGAAGTGATCAAGGAGGTCGGCTCGGCGTGGCCGTACACGCAGCCGGCGTGGGTCTTCACGACGCGCGAGCTGCCGCGGATCGAAGGCGCCGACATCCGCTTCGTGCAGGGCGACGTGCGGCCGGTGCATGAGGCGATGCGTGCGGCCGCCGGTGAGCAGAATATCTGGATCGTCGGTGGCGGTGAGCTCGCGGGGCAATTCCATGATGCCGGGCTGCTCGACGAGATGATCCTCCAGATCGGCTCGGCGACACTCGGGAAGGGAAAGCCGCTTTTCCCGCGCCGGGTCACCTCTCCGGTGCTGCAGCTCACGTCGGTGCACCAGCTGGGGACCGGGATGGTCGAGTTGCGGTACACGGTGGGCGCTGAACCCGGCGACCGCGGCGCGCCGTAGGGCGCCATGCATCGAACGCCCCTGCTCACCGACGCGGAGATCTCCCCATGACTCCAGAAACCCAGCCTGACGGGCAGTTCGTGCCGCCGGGGCGCCATCCGCCGACCGCCGTCGCGACGGCGACCCCCGAGCCGCCACCACCGCCGCGCGTCGAGCTGGGGTGGAAGCAGCCGCGCGGCATCGGCGCCCGATTCCGCGGCGCGGTGCTGCGCGTGCTGGATGTCGCGGACAAGGTGGCGGAGGCGATCACGGGCGGGAAGCGGTAGGGATGGACCGCTACTGTGCGCGACGTCACCCCATCCCGAACGGAGCACCTATGCCTGTCATCCCGAGCGGAGCGAGGGATCTGCGTAGTCGCGGCTGAGCAAGCGCTTGCCCATTCGCGATCACGCAGCTCCCTCGCTTCGCTCGGGATGACAGCATCCCCTCACCCCACGCTCCGATCCTTCCGCTACTGGCTGACTCTCCGTGCCTGAAAGGTCACCACCAGCTGGGCGCGGTCGAGGCTCGAGAAATTGACGCCGATGTAGTTGCCGGTGATCGTGCCGGTGGCGACGTCGCCCGCGAAGGTCACATCCACCGCCATGATCTGGGTGGCGTACATCGGGAGGACGGCGTTCGGGTCATCGTAGCCGCCCTGGCAGCGATGGACCGTCTTGCCAGTGACCCGGCCGGTCACGAGATCACCCGTTTGCGTCCAGAATTCTCCCGGGTCGCCGTCCCTGGTGCAGGGCTGGACGGGGAGTTTGGCCGTGCCGGCCACGGGCCACCCCTTCACGCCGGGTGCCGGAAGCAGGCTGTAGTTGATCACCTGACTCAACACCGCGACGACCGGCGGCGCGCTGAGCGTGCTCAGCGTGAGTGAGACGCCCTCGACGAGATACAGCCCCCGGGTCAGCGTCCGCTGTCCGCAGCTGGCGCAGACGCGGGTGGTATCCCGCTCGATCACGTAGATGCCGCCTTCGCTGAGGCCGTCGCGCATCCTGGTGTAATGCTGGCTGTCGGCGCGGAACGGGTCGACAGGGCCGATCGGGGTGCTCGGGTTACGCGACGTCACCACCGTCATGCTGGTGAACTTCCAGACCGGTACGCCGACCGTCACCACCGCCTTCGCCACCGCTAGCGTCAACCCCGGCAACACCGCCGTGTTCGATCGCTTGAGCGTCACGGTGACCGTGTACTTTCCCGACGTGGCGTAGCTGTGCGTCGCCGTGCTGACGTTCTGGTTGAGCGTCTTCGCCGTGCCATCGCCCCAATCCCACTCCATGCCATAGCCTTTGGTCGGCGGATCGAGCACCGGCGCGCTGAACGTGCCCAGCACGCCGGTGCCGAGGCTCTGCGTGGCGGGATCGATCTTGAGGATGCGTTGGAGTAGTGGCGTGTTGAGCGGCACGATCGATCGAAGCGCTGCCTGCAGCTGTCCGGAGAGGTTCGCGATGTCGATGTTCGCGAGCGCCATACCGGCGAGGTTGCCGAGACCGAGCGCATCGAACATGGCGCTGCCGCCGCAGCCGGCGCCGATGATGCTCAACGCACCACCGGTGCACGGCCCGCGCGACGTCGCCACCGTCTGCTGCGTCGGCTCGCTGTACTGCGGAATCGCGCTGGTGCAGTTGGTGCAGACCGCGCGGACCTTGGCGGTCGTGTCGCGAATCACCAGCGGGCTGTCATCTGCCGCCCACCCCGCGCCGGTGGTCCCCTGCACCTCGAGCGTCACCGTCGGGAAGCCGGCCAGCGCCGCCATCTGGTTGTTCAGCGTCTGCCGCACGTTGCCGACGGAGTTGAGCGCATTCGTTACCATCCCTGGCACGTCGGCGTACAGCTCCAGCGGAAAGAGGAAGCTCCCGCCGACCGGCAGCACGGCCTCGGCGGAAGCCGATTGCCCGTCCGCCGTCTGCTTGAACGCGCGTGAAAGGAAGCCACTCGATCCCAGCGTCAGCTGCCCGGGAGCCGACGGATCGGCAGGCGCCGTGAACCAGAGCGTCGACGGCGTGACGCGCAGGACGGAGGCGAACATCGATCGCCCGACGCGACTGGTGGGTACGTCGGAGAGCCGCTCGCTGAACAGCACCAGCTGTGGCAGCCGCGCGGTCAGCAACATCCCGCGCAGGTTCAGCGACGTCATCTCGTCGCGGTTGGTTGGTGACATCGAGGCGTAGAGTGCGGCGATGTCGGAGAGGACGTTGCTCACCGGCGCGGTGCCGTTGAAGTGCCGTTTGGCCATGATGACCAGACCGGCGAGTGCGGCGGTGTCGGCGAGGGTGCCGAGGGTTGGCGTCGTCTTGATCACGGAGGCGAACGGGTGATTCTGGATCGTGCCGAGGATCCCCATCACGGGGATCGCGGGGCCGTGCCCCTGCGGGAAGGCGTACGATCCGGTTTCCGCAACAGGCCAGATACTCGCGGCGGCCGCCTCGAGATCCGCGGGCGAGACGCCCAGGGCGTCGAGGGTGGCATTCACCGGGATGCCGTACCCCTCGATGCCGACCAGGGAGCCGTTGCCGCGGAGCGACCCAGGTGCTGCCGGCCCGGCGATCAGCGAGGCATTGAAGTGGGCCGCCGCGACGGTGATGCTCGACGCGTCACTCGCGACGATCGGCACCATCTCCATCCGGTTGCGCAGCGGGTCGAACATGATGAAGAGCGGCGTCGTCCCGGCGACCCGCGTGACGGGAATGCGGAGCGTCATCAGCCGGTCGGCCCGCCGCTGCGTGGTCTGCATCAGCAGCGCCGGTCCCGCCACGGTGAAGCCGGCCGGGAGCGCGGGGGTCGGCGCGTTGGTGGCGAGGGTGATGTTCCACGTCCCGGCGCTTCGCATAGGCGCCGGCGGGGACGGTGAGCCGGAGTCCCTGGTAGGGGTTGCCCGGGGTGGTGATCTCGAGCGTGCCGCCGCCGGCGCCGATCGTCTGGCCCGGGATGCTCCCGGCGCCGAGGACGGCGTCGGCCCGGATGCGGAGGGGGGCGAGGTCGCCGACGGTGGCGACGAGGACGTTGCGGCCTTCGGCGGAGCCGAGGGTCCAGGCGCCGGGCGAGGCGATGCCAGCGCTGGAGGTGCTGACGCTGCTCTTGGCGATCCTGCCGCCGCCGGAGTCGACGCGGAAGGTGACGGTCACGCCGCCGACGGCCGCTCCCGTGGCGTCGGTGACCTTGACCGAGACGGCGCTCGGCACGGCGGCGCTCGGCGCGGCCTGCTGCGCGTCACCGCTCACGACGACGATCGCCGCCGGGGTGCCCCCGGTCTGCTGCGGCCCGCTCGGTGCCCCGCCGCCGCAGGCCGCGGCGAGGAGGGTCAGGGTGATCGTTGCCAGGGAGCGGTACCGCATGGTGGCCTCAGAGGAAGGTTCTGAGGGACATGCGTGGTGGGGGGCGGGATTGGCTCATGGGGGGGATGTTGTCGTCTTGAGCGAAGGAGCCCAACGTCTTGTCATCCCGAGCGAAGCGAGGGATCTGCGTAGCTGCGAATGGGCAAGCGCGTGCCCATTCGCCATCACGTAGGTCCCTCGCTTCGCTCGGGATGACAGGATCCCCCGCTCACCGGCGCCCCATCGCGCCGCAGCGTCACGCCACCCGCAACGGCCTAATCCGCGCGACCTCCTTCCGGATGGCCTGCTCGGCGTCATGGAGGTCCACCGCGCGCTGGGCATTCAGCCAGAATTCCGCCGAGTTGCTGAAGAGGCGCGACAAGCGCAGCGCCATCTCGGGGCTGACCGCTCGACGCATCCGAAGCAACTCGTTGATCGACTGACGCGAGACCCCCAGGGCCTCGGCGAGGCTGGCCACGGTGAGATCGTAGTCCGGCATGAAGTCTTCCTGCAGCATCTGCCCCGGGTGCGTCGGGCGACGCTTCATGGGACGGGTGTTGGGCACGGCGGTCGTCCTCGTAATCAGAGAGTGGTGGCTGCCCCTTTCAAACGCCATCCCGCTGCTGCCAGCGTCGAGGATGGCGCCGGGTGTGAATCACCCCGACTACCGCTCACGAGGTCAGGCAATACGATGAAGTAGATCGCATAGGGGAAGCGGGGCACGATTGCCCGGCGGAGCCGCATGCCGACTCGCGGGAATGCCCCGGGATCAGCTGCGAGGCGATCGAGGGTGACGTCCACCAGAGAAACAAAGCGGCGAGCCGTGTGAAGGGATCTCGCCGCGTACCAGGTTGTCGCCTCAGTCAGCTCCGCTTCGGCAAGCGTGCGGAGTAGTACTCTGGCCACTATTCGAGTCGCTTGCGCAGGGCGTCGCGGACCTCATGCCACGGCTTGCCACCCTGCGGATGCTGTTCCGCCTCGATGGCGCGACGATCAAGCTCGGCGAGCAATTCAGGGGATGGCGGCGGCACGTCATGCTGGTCGACACTATCACAGAGCTCCTCGATCAAGTCGAGTCGCTCCTGAATGGAGAGTGCGGAGAAATCAATGCGCGTGGCCATGAATCAATGGTATGGTCGGCGCCCAATCCCGGCAAGACACTACTGGTCGATACTGCGACCACGCCGCACCAAACAACGCGGCCACGGATAGTTGATGTTGCAGGCGCTAGCGAAATCAGCGGATGGGACGTGCAGCGTGAAGCAGTTCCACCCTCAGCCAAACGTCCCGGCGTGCAGCCCGGCGAGGATCCCCGTCACGGCGGCGACGTCACCGCCCCGGATCAGGTCGATCGGGCGCTGGCCATGTAGCGCGGGGACGGCCGAGAAGAGCCAGTCGTGCCCGGCACTCGGGTCAGAGAAGACGACGCCCAGGAGCCGTTGGACCTCGCGCAGCTGCTGCAGACGGGCGCGGTGCGGCTCGGCAGGGACGGAGAGCTCGGTCGGGTTCCCCCACCGCTGGGCGGTGCGCGTGGTGGTCCCGGTGATCTGGCCGACCTGCTTGTAGGTGAGCCCCAGAAACTCCCGGATCCACTGGACGATCTCGGCGGTGGAACGGGCTTCGAGGCGTTTGGCGGTCATGGTCGTCACCGGGTGCTCCCCTTGGGTGTATGTCGTAGTATATGACATGACTTACGACACGCAAGGCGACATGGGGCGGGCTCGGGGGTGATATGTGTAGTAAATGGTGATTTCTATACGCTTTGCGGACGATTTGTATAGAAATCGGGGGAATGCAGGTCCCACGGCACTAACGGACGCTGAGGTGGGCAGACTTTCCCCAGCCCCCGCAGGGCAAAGGTGTTGTCATCCTGAGCGAAGTCGCCCGATTCTTGTCATCCTGAGCGCAGCGACGGCGGAGCCGGCGCGAAGTCGAAGGACCTGCGTAGTCGCCATCACGCAGGTCCTTCGACTGCGCACCCCTGCGGGGTGCTCCGCTCAGGATGACAGCGCCGCAGCATCGCGCTGTCACGCCCCACTCACCCCAGGTGGTACCAGAGCACCACCAGCGCTCCGGCGCCGAGTCCGATGGACGGCATCATCTTGACGAGCGGGTTCTTGATCTTGAGGTGCGTGACGAGGGCGGCGGCCATGAAGGCGGCGATGATGCCGGCGCCAATCGCTTCCAGGTTGTCGCCGACGCCGAGGAGGAGGACGGCGGCGGAGAGCTTGGCGGCGCCGACCAGGTCGCGGAGCCAGTGGGGGAGGCCGAAGGCGGTGAAATCGGCGAGGACGGCGGGGTAGCGGACCACCCAGACATAGATCACGGACATGGCCACGAAGGTCTGCAGCAGGGCGGCGGCGGTGGGGCTCATCGGGTACTCCGGGGGGTGGTGAGGTGGTGCAAGCTACCGCCGGAGGCGGCGCGGTGATCCGCCCCGGGGAGAGAAGGGCGACGCATGGGTCCCCCCTACCACGACGCCGACGTCGAGGGGGTGCAGGCCTCCTGGAGCGTGGTCGACCAGAAGCTGGGGCATTTGCGGCGGGGGGATCGCGCGCGGCTGGATTTCTTGCCGGAGGAGCGGAAGCGTATGAAGAAGGAGAAGCCGGGGACGTAGGGGAACCCGCCTAGGCGGGTGGCGGTTTTTGCCGCCGTTTGTCACAGGGGCGATATAGCGTTCCTCATTGCACGCTCAAGTCCCCTGAACATCGGACTCCCATGCTCAGCACCACCGCGCGCCCCAACACTGAATTGACCCGCGCGTGATCCTCCTCGTGGTGGCAGATCTGCCCGTGGCGGCGGTGCACTGCACGAGTCGAGGCAAGGTATTGGCGACGACCGCGCCGGCGGCGGAGATCCTCGAGTCTGCGCCCGGCCTCATGGCGGAGATTGTTGCGCTGGTCGTGCAAACCGGTGGGCGTGGCGGGTCGGCGCAGGTAACGCTGCCGCGACGCGAGCCTGCGCGCTTCCGCTTGGTGGCCGTGCAGGACCGCAATGCGGACGTGCCTGGTGGCTGCCTCGTCTTCCTGCTGCGCGATGCAGACCCCGACTCCGCTCCGACGGACCGGCTCGCCGGTCTCACCCCGCGTGAACGCGAAGTTGCGCAGCATGCGGCGAGCGGCCTCCGCAGCTGGGAGGTCGCGGAACGACTCGGCTGTCGCGAGCGCACCGTCCGAGCACACCTCCAATCCACCTACCTCAAACTGGGCATCAAGACGCGTGTCGAGCTGGCGAAGCTCATCTCGCGAACGCGCTGACCGGTGCCGCATTGGCGCATCCGCCAATGCTTTCGGTCTAGCATCTGCTTGTGAGACACGAACCCGGGGTCCAATCGGCGACCCCTCACATCCTTTCATGTCGGAGAACCTTCATGCGCAAAGTATTGGTCACGCTCCTGCTCGGCATCGCGGTCCTCGCTCATACTCCTGCGGCTTCCGCGCAGAATCCGCAGACCCGCTCTGGGCTCTGGGGTAACGTGGGCTTCGGGGTTGGCAGTTACGGCTGCGAGGGCTGCGATGGTCGTGAGTCCGGTGGTGCAGGGACGTTCGCCATCGGCGGGACGCTGAGCCGGAAAGTGTTGCTCGGGGCTGGCGTCAACGTGTGGACCAAGGAGATCAACGGTGTAGATGTCACCGCGGGCACGGTGACGGCGATGATCCGATTCTATCCCTCTGCCACCGGCGGCTTCTTCCTCGTTGGGGGGCTCGGGTATGGCACGGAGCAGATCTCCTCGGGCGGAACGTCCCTCTCGGAATCCGGCGGTGGTGCGGTGCTCGGGCTCGGCGTGGATATCCGCGTTGGCAAGAAACTCTCGTTGACCCCGTTCTGGAACGGCAACGCGATCAGCCTCGATAGTGGGAACAGCAACTTCGGTCAGCTCGGCATCAGCCTGACGGTGCACTGATGAGGTCGCCGATGCGCTGGACCTACCTGATGGTTGCGGCGCCCCTCCTCACGGGCGCCTGTGTCAGCACCAACGCGGCACTCATGAATCCGACGGTGAAGCTGGCGCCCGTCTGCCCGAACGGCGTGGCGCTCTTCACCAGCCCGGACAAGGTTGGGAAGGCGTTCACTGAGGTGGCGATCTTGAACGCCAAGGGCGAGTCTGGCTGGACGAGCGAGGAAGGGATGTACAACTCGATGCGGAAAAAGGCCGCCGAACTCGGAGCGAACGGAGTCCTCCTGAACGACATCAAGGAGGCTGGTGCGGGGGCCAAGGTCGCCGCCGCCATCTTCGGCACGGGGACCGAGAGAAAGGGATCGTCGGTCGCGATCTCGATCCCAGGGGACTCCGCGCGGGTTCGCGAGGCGTGTGCAACGGTGGTGAAGGGGTAGGGCTGGGCTCCCTACGGCGTCGCCCCCGCCACCTCGTACAGCACGTCGGGATCGAGGTCGGCGCCGTTGGGCCAGCAGATGGTCCCGGCTTCGCGGTCGACGGCCACCTGGGCGAAGAAGGCGGCGTCCTGGAGCAGGGTAAACACGCCGCCTTTTCCCGCCACCCACGGGGCGAGGTCGACGGTGGCCTGCAGGCCATCGGTGAAGCCGAGACGGACGAGGAACGCGCCGGTCGGAACGACGGTGACCACGCGAGGATGTAGCGGCATGGGTCACTCCAGTGGCGGGATACGACGCGGGAGTTCGTGCGCTTGCAGCAGGCGCCAGTTGTCGTGCAACTCCTGCTGATGGAGAGTAGCCCACTCGACAACGAGCGCCAAGACCCTCGGCGGCAGCGAGCCGGCAAGCACGCCGACAGGTGACAGACGCAGCTGACACTCCGACGCACCGTACGTGGCGTGCAGGTGTGGTGGCTCGTGGTCGGCGAAGTACATCCGAATGACGATCCCGAGGAAGCGCGATATCTCCGGCATGCTGGAGACTCGCTGCGGCGGGCGATAGGCGGGGATCGGAATGCGCTGGGGACGGTACCGATCAACGCGATGGCCTGGGCCGCTGGTACGACAGCCACTGGCTACACCCCGGTTGCTCCCCTACAGCCGTCAGTCGATGGCAGATGCCCCGCCGCACCAATAGGATTCACCCATGCGCTCTCGTCTCGCCATTCCGATGCTCGCGCTCACGCTCCTCTCGGCGCTTGGCCGAAGCACCCCGGCACAGACGCCCAAGTGTGGCGTCGAGCGCTGGCCCGTGAAGGTGCTGCTCGACCCGGGCGCCGCGACCCTCAAGCGCGAAGCCGAGGCGACGACGATTACCGCGCTCACGGGGATGCCCAAGGAGACGGACCGCCCGCAAAACGGCCGTGCCTCCCTTGAGCGTCGCGTCTTCCGCGTACGCGGGATCATCCTCGAGCAGCGTCCCATCCAGGCCGACGGTGACGTGCATCTTGTGCTTGGCGACCCCGCCGACACCACGCGGTTTCTCGTGGCCGAGATCCCCGACTCGGCCTGCGCGGTGGGGAGCCGCTACGCGTCGGACTTCGCCGAGGCGCGCCGCACCTTCGTTGGGATGCCGGTGGGGGTCGAGGTCGAGGTTGAGGGGGTCGCCTTCTGGGACGACGAGCACGGCCAGCTCGGGGCGGCTCCCAATGACATTGAACTGCACCCGGTGCTGAAGATCGTGCCGGTGCTCAATCGCAACGACCTCCTCCGAACGGAGCTCGGCGCGGACCCCGTGGTTGCTCAGGACATTCGGGTGTGGCTGAACACGGCGTCCAAGGTCTATCACTGCCCAGGCTCGGCCAATTTCGGTACCACGTCGCGCGGGGAGTACATGACCGAGTCGGCGGCTGTGCGCGCGGGGGCCCGTCCCGCCGGCGGAAAGCGATGCGCGTAGGGGCGACCCATGGGTCGCCCTCCTGATGGTGCTGAGGGTCGCGCACTCGACAATGAGCGCCACGATGCACGGCGTTCCCCAACCCGAGGTCCCCATGGGATACCAGTTCGAGGCGACCTGCAGCGCATGCGACCACCACTTCACCGTGCGTGACGGGGGTGGCGAAATGTTCGACCTGCTCCACTGCGACCGGTGCGGCCGTGATCGGTCCGTGGCGTATGCCAAAGCGGGCGATGCCCGTCAGGCCGAAATGCAGGGCCCGGCCGCTTGGCAAGTGCACCGTCAGGCCCTGGAGGAGCACGCCGGCCGGTGTCGCTGTGGCGGGCACTTTCGGGTGGGTGCGCCGGCCCGGTGCCCGAAGTGCAGGTCGACGGATTTCCGAGAGGATCCGGAAGGGATGAGCATTCTGTATGACTAGATGGCGATGGCCGAGTCGAGGGCGAAGAGCCGGGAGAGGGGCCCGAAGAGAGCAGGGCCGCCACTCCGCACGGAAGTGGCGGATTGGAGTTATCGTTCGGAGCCGACCGAAGCTGCCTGTAACCGATTGGCCGCGCTCGTACGGGGCCACTCGATCATGGTCACCTTCGACGCCGCGTCGCCGAAGCCCACAAGGGTGCCGTCGCCGGTGGCATTCCGATTGGTTCGGTCCTGGTGATCGATGGCCGGATTGTGGGCCGAGGGCACAACCAGCGGGTGCAGTGAGCGCCGCAACAGACGAGCGACGCCGAACTTCCAAGTACCGGGTTGGTATGCCGTCCGCTGTCGGCGGCATTACGCTGTCGCGCCGTTGTACTCGACGCTGTCGCCGTGCGACATGTGCAGTGGGGCGGCGCTGCTGTACGGGATCCCGAAGATCGTGGTGGGGGAGAACCGGACGTTTCAGGGGCCCGAGGCGTACGTGCGGTCGCGCGGCGTGGAGGTCGTAGTGGTGGACGACGCGCGA